>DAOTWU010000058.1:0-5434 GCA_034435735.1 Anaerolineae bacterium
TTGAAATATTTGTTTATTTTTGTGCATGTTCGTGCTAAACTCTAAACATGTTGTAATGTAAATAAATGTAAAGGCAAGGTGGATACAAGCAATGAATCTACGGCGCTTTTTTATAGCTGTAGTTGGCCTTTTACTGTTCTCATTAAGTGGGGTTATGGCGCAGGAGACGCAAACCCTGCGGTATCCCATTTTGCGAGAGCCGGAGCATCTTAACCCGTTTCTTTCTAACACGCGGGCGACGCGGCATGTGTTGGTGAATGTCTATGAAGCGCTAACTGGCCTCGCTCCAGATGGCAGCGGTATGGAGCCAGTGCTGGCAGAGAGCTGGGACATTTCGCCAGATGGGTTGACCTATACGTTCAACTTGCGGCGTGGCGTTCTCTTCCAAGAAGTGGCGGGCGTGACCTATGAATCGCGCGAAGTGACCGCTGAAGATTGGCTGTGGTCAATGAAAATGTTCCTCAGCGGTGACCCGGAAATATCGCGCCATGCCGATTATTTGCGGAGCATCGCCGGCGCGCAGGCTTTCACTGATGGCACAGTCAGCGAGGTTGAAGGCATTGAGGTGGTGGATGATTACACCCTACGCATCACCTTAGAAAAGCCCAGTCATCGCTTCCTCATCGATTTGCAGAATGTTTATGTTATCCCCCGCGAAGCATATGAGCAGCTTGGCGATGAATTCGCTAACCATCCTGTGGGCACTGGCCCCTTCATTTTTGACTCGTGGGAAGCTGGGCAGGGCATTCGCTTGGTGGCCAATCCTGACTATTGGGACGAAGGGCTGCCAAAGTTGGATGCTGTCGAGCTTATTGTTGTGCCCGACGCTGAAACTGAGCTGGAGATGTACCGCAACGGCGAGCTTGATGTGCTGGTTGATTTTCCATCGGGGCAACGTGTTGCTGTGCGCGATGAATTCGCCGCGGAGTACCATGAGCTACCGGGTTTGAATGTGCGCTATTATGGCTTTGATATGAGTCAAGGATTCTTCGCCGAGCATCCGCTGGTGCGGCAGGCGTTCGCTTATGCGCTAGACCGTGACCGCATTTGGAACGAGGCGCTGGAGGGCGAACGCATTCCCGGCAATTTAGGCATTTTGCCGCCGACTTTCCCAGCTTCCGATGTCGAGGGCTACCGCTATAACCTTGACCGTGCGGCGGAATTGTTGGCCGAAGCGGGCTTCCCCAATGGTGAAGGCTTGCCAGAGTTTGAGCTATATGTTTTCGCCTCTGATGCGGATAGTCCCGCACACCAGATTTATAAAGAAAGCCTGGCGCAGATTGGCGTTACGCTCAATATCGTTGCGGAAGATTCTTCAACTTACTGGTCGCATATTCGCGAGCCAGATGTGATTTTCTTCCTCAGTGGCTGGAGCGCCTCTTACCCTGACCCTTCAGCGGTATTGAACCAATTGGCGTTCAATGGCAATGATGATACATTTTACAATAACTTTGAGGTGAACAACCTGCTAGAGCGGGCGATGACCATCACCGACGATGGCCGCCGCAATACGCTTTACCGCCGTGTGCATGAAATTATCATGGCAGATGCGCCGTTTGTTGTCTCTGCATATTCAAAGGTGATTTATCTGCTTAAGCCGCATGTGCAAGATTTCTTCGCCTCATCGGCTGGGGTGTACCGTACGCCACTGAAATACGCTTGGCTGGATAACTGAGTTTTCTCTCTATAAACAACGAGGCCGAAACTATACCGTTTCGGCCTTTTTGCTTTAGTGTGGTTTATTCGCACAGTGGCTCTAGGCGGAATTGCTCTCGCTCGGCACAGGTGAGTGGACGGACATAGCGGTTATCCGTCACCCATGCGATGAGGTCGGGCAAGCTATGGTAATACCACAGCCGCGCTGTGCCATCATCCGCGCTAGAGAGCAATGTGTTGCCATCTGGTGAGAACGATACTGCGCGCACTGCGGCATTGTGGCCAGTATAGCGCCGTATTGCTTCTTGAGAGGCCAAGTCCCAAATGATAATGGCGCCATCTTCAGAGGCGGATGCCAATAGCTGGCCATTTGGATGGTAGGCGAGGGCAGTAACGGCTTTAAGATGGCCTTCTAGTTGTAAGAGTTCTTCTCTTGTGGCGGCATTCCAGAGCTTCAGTTCCCCATCGCGCGAGCCGGTGGCAATTTGTTGGCCATTCGGGCTGATGGCGACGGCGAAAACAGCCGCATTATGCGCCATGAAGCGAGCTTTAACTTCGCCGAAGGCGCTGGGTTTGCCCGTATCCCAAATGATAACGTTGCCGTCGATGGCGCTGCTAACGGCTTGCTGGCCATCAGGCATATAGGCGATGTCTAGCACTTGCGCGCCGTGTTGCGTCCATGTGCCTAGTAGCTCACCGCTTTCTACTTGCCATTGTTTCACAGTGGCGTCTAGTGAGGCGCTGAGCAGGAACTCGCCCGACGGGTTGAAGGCTAGCCCGCTGATGGTGTTGATGTGGCCGCTTAGTGTGTGGAGCGCGGTTTGTGTGGCGACATCCCAAATGATAATTTGTTGGTCTGCGCCACCACTGGCGAGGTAGCGCCCATCTGGGCTGAAGGCCAAGGCGGTCACAGCGCGCCCATGCCCTGTGAGTTGGGCGGTGCGTTGGTTGTTGACGATGTCCCACAGGTGAATGCTGCCATCGCTAGCGGCTACCGCTGCTAATGTGCCATCGGGGCTGTAAACGGCGGCATCGATGGTGTTATTGAGAATGCTGTATTGGGCAATTTCTGCGCCACTGCGCGCCCGCCAGATGCGCACATCGTGGTCAAACGCGCCGCTGATGAAGCTTTGGCCGTCTGGTGCATAGGCGACACTACGCACTGCACCACCATGACCGGTGAGGCGGGTGACTGGTTGGCCAGAGGCTATATCCCATAAGATGAGCGTATTATCTTCAGAAGCAGAGACGGCGCGTTGCCCGTTTGGATGAAAGGCGACATCATAGACATGGTCATTGTGGCCTAAAAGCTGTTGCTCTACGCGCTGGGTGGCGACGTTCCATAAAATGAGCGTATTATCCCATGATGCAGAGAGGATATATTGCCCATCAGGGCTGAAGGCGACATCATGCACTTCGTCTTCGTGGGCGTCTATCTCGGTGATGAGTTCGCCACTGTTGGCATCCCATAGCACTACCAACCAATCGCCAGAACCAGAGACGACTTGTTGGCCATCGGGGCTGAACTCGGCGCTATATACCGCGCCAAAGTGCCAAACGAGGTCTAACAAGAGTTCGCCACTGTTGGCATCCCATATATATAAAGAAGCATCTGCCGCGCCGGAGACAATGCGGCTGCCATCTGGGCTATAGTCTACTGTCCAAACGGGGGCGGCATGGTCTTCAAAGGTTAATAGCTCTTCACCAGTTTCAATATCGAAAATGTGCACTATATTATCCGCACCGCCAACCGCCAACCGTGTGCCGTCGGGGCTGAAGTCTAGGGCGTAGGGCGTTGTGCCCAGTTGGAAGCGCCCCACTTCGGCGCGGGTGCTTAATGCCCACAGCCGCACTGTGCCATCGGTAGAGCCAGACGCGCCTAAATCACCTTTGGGGCTGATAGCCACAGTGTAGACGGGGCCATTATGGCCGCTTAAACGGGCGATTGTGCCCAGCGCATAGGCGGCATCGGCGAGGGTGCGTTGCGCTTGTATTGGTGAATTTTCGCTGCGATTGGCCTCTAATGCCAGCGATAGCGCCAGCTCTACATCTTGGTCGGCGAGGGCGCGTTGGGCGCTGGCGGCCAGGGCGACGCTACGCATTTCCGCCTCGTTGCGGGCGGCGATGGCGGCGTTTTCCTCGGCAATTTGGCTTTGGTTGACGGCAATTACCGCAAACGCCCCGCTGACGATAGCCGCTATTAACAGCACTAACGCAATCGCGCGTAAACGTTGGCGGGCGCGGCGCTCTAAAAGCGCTTCATGGGCTTTGCGCGCTTCTTCTTCCGCTTCTAGCCGTTCACGGTGGGCGATGCTGGCTTGGATGAAGGCGATTTCGTCCTCGTTGAGGGCAATGTGCTCGCTCATGAGGAGTTGCTCGTATTGTTGCAGGCGCAGGCCGCTGACGAGGAAGCTATCATCGCGATTTTGCTTGAGCCATTCGCGGGTGGCCAGCGCAACGCGCCGTTGCAAGATGACATCTTCGCGGCTGTCGTTAATCCATTCGCGCAGGCGTTCCCAGCGCCGCAACAGCGCCTCGTGCGCCACTTCGACAGTGGGGGAGCGGTCTACGGGGTCATGGTCGAAGGTGAGCAAGCGATATTTGCCATACAGGTCGATAATGGCGCGCATGGTGGCGCGGTCGCCCAATGTCCATAGTTCTGATTGGGGGATGCGGCGGCGGGCGTCATCTGCCCCTTCACCAATGGCCACCAGGCGCAGGAATAGCTGGCGGATGGCGCGTTGGCCGCTCTCGTCCTGTTGGGTGAATAGCTCATCGGCACGGCGTGCTAGCGCCCCAGCAACGCCGCCACTTTCGCGGTAAGCGCGCAGGGTGAGGCGATGCTCCTCGCGCCGTTCAAACATTTCGGTGAGGGCGTATTGCAGAAGGGGGAGGGCACCGGGTTGGTCGCGCACTTCGGCAATCATGGCGGCAGCTAGCCCCTCTTCGAGTATCAGACCAACGCGCTCTGCTGGCCCAACGATGGCGCGCTCTAGTTCTGGTTCGGTCATGGGCAAGACGACAACAGTCCGCGCCCGTACTAGCTCGCCAAATTCGGGGTAGAGCAGGGGGCGGTCATAGAAGTCGGCGCGCAGGGTGACGATGACACGGATTTGACTATCTGGGGTTGTGACGGCGTACATCAGGCTATCGAGGAAGTGTTGCCGCAGTTGCTCATCTTCTACCAGTGTAAAGACTTCCTCGAATTGGTCGATGATGAGCAGTAATGTACCATCTTCTGGCAGCATTTGCTTCAGGGCGTTATGCAAGCCAGTGTGGTCGGCGGTGAGCAAGTCCATCAGACCTTCTGGCGCATCAATGGCGATGCTGAGGAGCGCCGCGCCGATTTCCTGCATAGGGTTGGGGCCGGGCACTAAATCGCTGACGTACCACTTGGCCGAGCCATCTACGGCATTACGGCGCAAAGCGGGCAAGACGCCGGCGTGCACAATGCTAGATTTGCCGCTACCGCTGGGGCCAACGACGGCCAAAAAGCGGGCGACATCATCGGTATCGCGCAGGCGAGAGATGATGCCATCTATGAGCGCTTCCCGCCCGAAGAAGTCGGCGGCATCGGCCTCGCGGAAGGGATAAAGGCCTTTATAGGGGTTATCAAAATCCGGCAGCTCTAACGATGTGGAAAAATCCAGCGTGCGGTAGGAAATAGTATCCTCACCAACGTGCTCGTGCGGGCTGAAGGTGATATTGCGCGCCTGCTCACTCCCCATAAGCGCATCGCGCAACGCACCGGCCAGCTCTAAGGGCGTATCGAAGCGCA
>DAOTWU010000059.1:0-3362 GCA_034435735.1 Anaerolineae bacterium
CCCGCTTTTTCATAAGCACTGGCAGAGTGCTTGTTAATCGCAGTCGGGCTGTCCATTTGGGACGGCCTTCTTTTTTATAAGGGGGAATGACGGGCGGAAAAGGGAGACTGTGGGGCGGCGCTAGAGAGATGGTGGGAACTTGCGTTGGGCGAACGCTGCGCAGGCGCGATATAGATGAGGAGGGCTTTTGCGCGTGGGGTAGGGGAGTGCAGTATACTGTTTACAGGTGCTGTCTTATTTGCGGAAGATGGCGTTTGTGGTTATAATCGCAGAAGTTAGTTAAATTACCTTACTAACTAGTTTTATAAAGGGGTGTTTTTCATGAGTGAAGAGACTTTCAATCCGCCAACAAGTGAATGGTATGACCCGCCGCCGCATGTTGTTGAGCAGGCCAATGTGCAAGATTATGAGGCGGTATATGCCGAAGCGATGGCCGATATTGAGGCTTTTTGGGCGAAGCGCGCCGAGGCGCTGGAGTGGTACGAACCATGGGATAAGGTGCTGGATGACAGCGAGGCGCCGTTCTTCAAGTGGTTTGTTGGGGCGAAGACGAATATTGTCCATAACGCCCTAGACCGCCATATAAAAACCTGGCGGCGCAACAAGCTGGCGCTCATTTGGGAAGGCGAACCCGGCGATACGGTGACCATGTCTTACTGGCGGCTGTGGCAAGAGGTGAACAAGTTCGCCAATGTGCTGCGCAGTATGGGCGTGAAGAAGGGCGACCGCGTCACGATTTACATGGGGCGCATCCCGGAGATTATTATCGCCATGCTGGCCTGTGCCAAGATTGGCGCGCCGCATAGTGTGGTGTATGGCGGTTTCAGTGAGCAGGCGCTGGCCGACCGCATCGCTGACGCGCAAAGCCGCATCGTCATCACGGCAGATGGCGCTTGGTTGCGGGGCAAGGTGGTGCATTTGAAGGATGTGGTGGATGAAGCTATTCACCGCTCGCCAGTGGTGGAAGTGGTGATTGTGGTCAAGCGCACTGGGCATGAAATACACATGGAGCAGGGGCGCGATTACTGGTATCACGAGCTGATGAACCTGCCGATTGCGCAACCGACCTGTGAAACGGAGGTGATGGACGCCGAAGACCCGCTGTTTATCCTTTATACCAGCGGCACAACAGGCAAGCCAAAGGGCGTTTTGCATACGCATGGCGGCTACCAAGTCTATACCTCAACAACGCTCTCATGGGTGTTTGATATTAAAGATGAAGACCGCTGGTGGTGTGCGGCAGACCCCGGCTGGATTACTGGTCATAGTTATATCGTGTATGCGCCGCTTATTTTGGGCGCGACGAGCATTATGTATGAAGGCGCGCCGACTTATCCTTATCCCGACCGTTGGTGGCGCATTATTGAAAAGTATGGCGTGACTATCCTCTATACTGCGCCGACGGCCATTCGTGGTTTGATGCGCTTTGGTGACGCTTGGCCGAACCGCCATGATTTGAGCAGTTTGCGCCTGTTGGGCACGGTTGGCGAGCCGATTAATCCGGAGGCGTGGCGCTGGTATTTCCGCGTGATTGGCAAAGAGCGCTGCCCGATTATGGATACATGGTGGCAGACGGAGACGGGCGGTTTCATGATTACGCCGCTGCCTTGTGTGCGGCTGAAGCCCGGTAGCGCTACGCGGCCATTCCCCGGCATTGATGTGGATGTGGTGGATGATGAGGGCAATAGTTGCCCGCCGGGTGTCGATGGCAATTTGGTGATTAAGAAGCCGTGGCCGAGCATGTTGCGCACGGTATACGGTGACCCTGACCGCTATGTGCGCCAGTATTGGAGCAAATATGCAGAGCAGGGCTGGTATTTGGCGGGGGATAGCGCCCGCAAGGACGAGGACGGCTATATCTGGGTGATTGGCCGCATTGACGATGTGATTAAGGTCAGTGGCTACCGCTTGGGCACGGCAGAGGTAGAAAGCGGGTTAGTGAGCCATCCCGCCGTGGCAGAAGCGGCAGTTATTGGCATTCCAGACGAGGTGAAGGGCAATGTGATTTATGCCTATTGCATCCTTGTCGCGGGGTTTGAAGCCAGCGATGCGCTGGTTGATGAGCTGAAGGCGCATGTGCGGCATGAAGTGGGGCCGATTGCGGTGCCGGCAAAAATTGAGTTTGTCGATAGCTTGCCCAAGACGCGCAGCGGCAAGATTATGCGGCGTGTGTTGAAGGCGTGGGCGTTGGGGCAAGACCCCGGCGACTTAAGCACGATAGCTGACTAATAATTCTCCCCTCCGAGAATGTTTGCGCCCCCAAAGCCACCCACGGGGGCGCTTTTGTTTGCACGGGTTATTGCGCCTATTTTGTTAATTTCATTAAAAATTTATTCATTTCGGTATTGATTATATAATTTACTTGCACCATTATTGAAAATAACAGCTTTAATTACACAAGTTTGTTAATTGAAGGAGATACCAATGGGGTTCACAAAAGTGCATTTTTATATGTCACACATCTCTCGCACAAGATACCAATCCTAACCCTGATAGTTCTACAACATACAATCCTTCTATTCATTGTGTCACATTTATATCTTGGAACTAGAAACTAGCTTGATACTAAGCGCAAAAGGGGATGGTGATGAACTGCATGAGATTGTTATTGGTGTTATTTTTGCTTGTATTAGCCGCAGTGGGGTATTCCCAAGACATACCCGAAGACGCTTTTGCTTTCAGTGGCAATAACACGGATTGGACGCCTATTGAGCGGGTGTTTGATGGGGTTACGATGGTGCTTGTACCTGCGGGCTGCTTCACTATGGGCATAGAGGCAGAAGACAACATGACAGAGCAGGCACATGAGGTTTGCATTGAGCGGCCATTCTGGATTGATAAAACCGAAGTCACACAACGGGATTTCGCTCGTTTGGGGGGCATCAAAGCTGAGCCAAATGCCTTTGAGGGCGAAGAGCGACCAGTGGACAGTATCAGCTGGTTTGAAGCGCAAATGTTTTGCCAGCAACGTGGCGGACGATTGCCAACAGAGGCCGAATGGGAGTTTGCTGCTCGCGGTCCAGAGGGTTGGCGCTATCCTTGGGGTGATAATTGGGACGCGGAAAAATTATTTGCTGGCGAAAATAAGGATGCTTGGAATTGGTGGGCGTATCAAGGCACAGCTGCCGTTGGGAGCATGCCACAAGGTGCGTCATGGGTTGGGGCGTTGGATATGAGTGGAAACGTTTGGGAGTGGACGAGTTCTTTATTAGCGCCGTATCCCTATGAGGCAAATGATGGGCGCGAAGCCGATACGGGCGGGCGGATTGATGTATTCCGTGTATTACGGGGTGGCTCATGGTTTGAATTGCGGCCAGAGGTATTCAGCGGCGCATTTCGTGAATGGCATCGTCCTGACCATA
>DAOTWU010000060.1:0-2467 GCA_034435735.1 Anaerolineae bacterium
CACGGGGTTATACTGGTCATAGAAAATGCCGAACAAGGCCGTGCCGCTAAAAAAGGCCTGCGCGATACCGAAGAGCGTCACGCCCACGCCCAGCGCAATGAGCCAGCGCTGCCAGAACCGAAAACTCATACTATCCTCCCTCGCGCACTATCACGCGCTTGTCTTCATGAACATCTTCACCGTACAGCTTGACACAGTGTCAAGGTCAAGCACCCTAATTGTTAAGAAATTGTCTGTAATACATTGTAATGGAGAGAATACCCCTAAACTTCCGATGCTCGTCTAACATTTCACACCCCAAAACGGGACATTGTTCATATACAGCACTAACAAAATCGCCCTATAATAGCTATATACCCTATACCCTATATGGTATATGAATTGTCGATAGAATCCGGTATAGAGAGGTGCACTCATGCACAGCGCCCACACCCACAGCCATGACGAACACGCCCACAGCGGTCACCACCACGCAGACCACGCAGACGCCCATCATGACCACAGCAGCCACATTGACCACAGCGGCCATGAGCAGATGTTCCGCCGCCGCTTTTGGGTTAGCTTGGTTTTAACTATTCCGGTTTTGCTCTTCAGCCCTATGCTGCAAAGCTGGTTCGGCTTCAGCATGCCCACGTTCCCCGCCGATAACCTCATCGGTCCCACCTTCGCCATCATCATCTTCTTTTATGGCGGTCTGCCCTTCATTCAAATGGCCGTCCCAGAGATAAAAACGCGCCAGCCCGGTATGATGGCGCTCATCTCGTTGGCCATCAGTGTCGCCTTTGCCTATAGCGTTTTCGCCCTGTTTGTCGCGCCAGAAAGCGGCTTCTTCTGGGAGATGGCCACCCTAATTGATGTCATGTTACTGGGGCACTGGATAGAGATGCGCAGCGTGCGGCAGGCCTCTGGCGCATTGAACGAGCTGGCCAAACTCATGCCCGATACTGCCGAGCGCATCACCAATGGCGAGGTGGAAACGGTCGCTATTCACCAGCTACACAATGGCGATTTAATCCTCGTCCGCCCCGGCGCCAGCATCCCCGCCGATGGCATCATCGAGGACGGCCATTCAGAGGTTAACGAAGCCATGATTACCGGCGAATCTAAACCCGTGGAGAAACAAGCGGGCGATAGCGTCATCGCGGGCACAATCAATGGCGATGGCAGCCTGCGCGTCCGCGTCACAGCGACGGGCGATGAAACCGCTTTAGCCGGCATCATGCGGCTGGTAGCAGAGGCGCAAAAGAGCAAGTCCAACACCCAAATTTTGGCCGATAAAGCCGCTGGCTGGCTCTTCTATATCGCGCTGGGCACTGCCGCCTTAACCGCCATCGGTTGGATTGCCGCGCTGGGCTTCGAACTCACCGTACTAGAGCGCGTCGTCACCGTGTTGGTTATCGCGTGCCCCCATGCGCTGGGCTTGGCCGTGCCGTTGGTCGTCGCCATCAGCACCTCGCTCAGCGCGCAAAACGGCATCCTCATCCGTGACCGTCTGGCGCTGGAAAAAGCGCGCGAAATAGATATTGTAATATTTGACAAGACGGGCACACTGACCAAAGGCGAGTTCGGTGTCGCCAGCATCGCCACCAACGCGGATTGGGATGAAGCGGATGCGCTGGCTTTGACCTTGGCCGTCGAAGGCGATTCGGAGCATCTCATCGCGCGCGGCATCCGCAGCGAGGCCGAAAAGCGCCACCTGACCCCGCCCACCATCAGCGACTTCGAGGCCATCAAGGGGCGTGGCATCCGCGCCAGCTACGACGGCAAAACGGTCTATGTTGGTGGCCCCCGCCTGCTAGAAATGCTCAACATCACCTTGCCCGAAGCGCTGGCCACCTGGCGCAACCAAGCCGAAGCTGATGGGCAGACAGTGGTCTATCTCGTTGTCGATGGCGAGATTGCCGCCGGCTTCGCCCTGGCCGATATGGTGCGCGAAGAGAGCCGCGAGGCCGTCCGCAAGTTGCACAGCATGGGCATCGAGGTCGCCATGCTCACCGGCGATAGCCGCGCTGTCGCCCAAGCCGTAGCTAAAGAGTTGGGCATCAAAACATGGTTCGCCGAAGTGCTGCCAGAGCATAAAGATGGCGAAGTGGCCAAACTTCAGCAGCAAGGCAAAAAGGTGGCGATGGTCGGCGATGGCGTCAACGATGCGCCAGCATTAACCCGCGCCGATGTGGGTATCGCCATTGGCAGCGGCACGGATGTGGCCATAGAATCCGCTGGCATCATCTTAGTGCGGAACAACCCGTTGGATGTCGTCAGCATCTTCAAACTCAGCCATGCCACCTATCGCAAGATGATCCAAAACCTCATCTGGGCGACAGGTTACAACGTCTTCGCGCTACCGCTGGCCGCCGGCGTTTTAGCCCCAATTGGCATCTTGCTATCGCCCGCCGTGGGCGCGCTGCTCATGTCGCTGAGCACGGTCATCGTGGCCGCCAACGCCCAACTTTTGCGCCGCCAACCG
>DAOTWU010000061.1:0-9514 GCA_034435735.1 Anaerolineae bacterium
ATGAGTCAAAGCGCTATGATTCAGATGCCGTTCGTGGCTATCGTGCGCAACTTGCTATACAAGAGGGGATTGGCCTTGTCGTTCGTGATGCTCTCCACCGCCGCGAAGCATTTCTTTTAGAAGATGCGATACCACACTTCCGTTTTGCATGGGAAAGTGGCGCTACTGCGGACGTATATACTTTTGTCTCCCCAGATTATCCTGATTGTATTATTCAGCTTTGGTCTTGCTCTCAACCGCTCGAATTTCTCAGTCTTAGCCTTGAATGTTCATTACAACGTTGTGCCTACACACAATTGACAGAAGGCGGGCCAATGTCACCGCCGTCATCGCAAACTTCCTTAAAACAGCTAAACACAAATATGCTTTATCTACAAAATCCCGCACTTCAGGCCATTGTTACGCTACAAGGTATAGGCGTATCATGGCAACCATCTTTAGACGGTGACGTGCTTATGTGTTCTGCTGCTGAAACGTTTGCACTTATCTGGCACTTCCCCCCTGTGGGAAGCGCTTCTCGCAAAATGCCCGCGTTCACGATTGACGAACTATGGGCACAGCTAGATCGCGAACTTGCTTCATGGCGCGATTTCTGGAAGGGGTGCACATTGCCAGAAGTTGCACCCTTAGAGTTGCCTGTTCGCCGTGCTGTGACATATGCGCATTTATGCGCCATTCCCATCAATAAAGAGGCCACTTGTGTGCTCACTGACCACCAACTTCTCCCGCTTTCGTGGAATAGAGATGCTTACTATGTTGTGCGCGCCTTGTTGTCCGTGCAAAAAAGTGCGATAGATTTAATCCATGCCCATCTTATATGGATGTTTGAAGTGGCTAAGCGCCCTAATGGCTATTGGGAACGCGCTTATCTCGCTAATGGCATCGGGAAAGACCCCGCCTTCCAATTAGACCAGCAACTCTACCCACTGCTTGAATTGGCTGATTATATTGAAGCGACTGGTGACACTTCGCTTTTATCCCGTTTTAGCGCTCAAATTGCATCCATTCTGGATTTGCTTTTTGCCCGTGAGCAAGATGGCCTATTCCCGACTGAAGAAACACCCGCTGATGACCCCATATCTATGCCTTACCACCTTTCTAGCCATATACTTCTCTGGCACACTTTTCGCCGTCTCGCTCCCTATTGGCAAGATGAACGCCTTCTGCCTGCCGCCAATCGTGCTTACGAACGCATTTATAGTGATTTCGTGGTAACTAATGATGAACGACCATTATTCGCCTATCTCATTGATGGGGTAGGGGGCTATCAACTCTATCAAGATGCCAATGACTTGCCCTTAGCGTTAGCTCCATATTGGGGGTTCTGTTCCCCACAGGACACTGTTTGGCTTAATACAATGGCATTTGCTTTTAGCGAAGCTAATAAAGGCGGATTTTATCATGGCACATACAGCGGCTTAGGTTCAATTCATACGCCAGCCCCTTGGCCACTTGGTGATGTTCAAGAATACCTGTTCGCTTCTTTGACGGGGGATATTGCCCGCCGTGATGAAGTTATTCGCCGTTTAGCACATGTTGCACAATGGGATGGCGCTTTACCAGAAGCATATGACGCCACTACTGGTGAGGTTGTTTCACGCCACTGGTTTGCTTGGCCTAATGCTGCCTTACTCATGGCCTTGACTTTGGCGCGTTGATTGTTTCATGAATGGATTTGTTGGTTATGGAAAGAGATTGGGTAATGATTTATAATTAGTCATGTAATGGATATAGTTTGGGGAGACTGCAATATGGATATGCTGGTCAAGCTCTATACGTTACCGCCTCTAGAGCCTGTTTTGGCACATCAGCGGGAACAGGGGATTTTAGTTCGCCGAACACTTGCCCCAGAAAAACATCATGTGCTTTCATGGATAAAATCCCATTTTGATGATAACTGGGTTAGCGAGACTGATGCTGCTTTTGCCCGTTTGCCAGTTACTTGCTTCATCGCAACCCTCAATAATGAGATGCTCGGTTTTGCTTGTTACGATGCCACCGCTAAAGGCTTCTTTGGCCCAACCGGTGTTGGTGAAGCGGCTCGTGGGCGCGGTACAGGCAAAGCACTTCTACTAGCTTGCCTCCATGATATGCGCGCTCAGGGTTATGGCTACGCGATTATTGGCGGTGTTGGCCCTGTTGCCTTTTATGAAAAAGCGGTTGGCGCTGTTGTAATTCCTGATTCAACCCCTGGTATTTACCAAAATACACTGTAAAGCCCTTTGGGCTACTATCGGGCGTCATGAAGGCTTACTCGGTGCGGAAAGTTGGTAGTTTGCTAGGGCTAAACTGGCCGCACCAACAGCACTATCAATTACTTGCGCCATCACAATTTGGGGCTGTCGGTTGATTGGTAATAATGTGTGCTCACTTAAACGGCGCTGGACTTCATCTAATATTTGAGGTGCCAGCGCCAACCCCAGCCCCCCACCTAAAATAATCCGCGATGGATCATAAATGCCTGTTATCCAACCAGTGGCATAAGTCAACCAGTAAACGAATTCATCACGAATGGCTACAGCTAGCGGGTCGCCTTCTTTCATTGCGCAAATGACATCATGGGGCGTGATGTAGGGCAAGTTTTGTAATTGACTTTGTGGATAAGCTGGTTTGTGCTCATCAACTGCCGCCATTATCCCTGTGCCAGATAAATACATATCCAGGCACCCTTCACGCCCACAGGTGCAATGTCGCCCATTGGCAATCAGTGCCATATGCCCAATTTCCATCGCAAAGTGATGACCACCTCGCACAACTTCACCATTCACCACTGCCGCCGAGCCTAAGCCAGTGCCAAGTGCTAACAACACAAAATTATCGATATTTTTCCCCGCACCGTATAGAGATTCACCATGCGCGAGCGCCCGCACGTCATTATCAATATACACAGGCACATTTTCCCGCAATTGGCAGGTGATACCTTCCCTTAACGCCACATCATACCAATCGAGGTGTACCGCCAGCCGTACTATCCCACTATCAGACTCCACATGGCCAGGGCAGCCTATTCCGATACCGACGACGGGTACAGGCGACCGCGCCACAAAGGAATTGGCCATAGCGGCAATACGTGTGATGATACGCTCTGCACCAAATTCAGCATGTGTGGCTAGACGTTCCTCGATGAGGACATCGCCTTGTTCATTGACCAATGCAAAAGCGATTTTCGTCCCACCAATATCAACCCCAACTGCTGCATACTTGCTCATCGTGTTAAAACCTTATTGCTAAAAATTTATTGAGTTATAGTGACCTTTGATAGACCACGCGGCGAATCAACGGCATATCCCCGAACAACCGCCTGCTGCATAGCGAATATCTGCCCCGGAATAACGCTCACAATTGGCGACAACCATTCGGGTACATGATGGGGTAGGGGCATATGATAGGTGGCTTGTTTAGCTATCTGTGTATCGCTGCTGATAATCAAGCACTCTGCCCCTCGCTCACATAGTTTTTCTGTCAAATCGTGCATATATGGCAGCATTGCCCCTTCCGGAGCAACAAGCATCACCGGGAATCCATGTTGTATCGTTGCGATTGGCCCATGGCGGAAATCCGCTTCGCTATAACCGTTGGCGCTGATATAGCATAGTTCCTTCACCTTCAGGCTAATTTCAAATGCTGTGCAATAGTTAAACCCGCGCCCGATGACTGCGAATCGCTCCATATACCGGTAACGCTCTGCCCAATCATGAATTGGCTCAGATAATGCTAGTGTTTCGTCGACAAGCTGCGGCAACCTGCTCAAATCATGCTTTAATTTCTCATCGCCACTGACTGCTGCGGTCAACATGGCTAACAAAGTGAGTTGCGCTGTATATGTCTTGGTTGCTGCAATGCTGCGCTCTTCTCCAGCCATCAGCGCCAAATGAAAATCAGCAGTTTGTGCAATTGGCGAATCTTCATAATTAGTTATCCCTACCGTCAGCGCACCCTGTGCTTTGGCATCGCGGATAACTTGCAACACATCCGCCGCTTGCCCCGATTGTGAAATGCCGATAACCAGTGCTTTATCAAGTTTAGGCGGACGCTGGTAAATTGTGTGTAACGATGGGGCGGCTAACATCACGGGCAGGCCAGCGAATGCGCCTAGTGTGTATTTTGCATAGCGTGCAGCATTATCGGATGTCCCTCGCGCCGCAATACAAACCATGCTTGGCGCAAATTGTTTAATCGCTTCCGCTACCTGCTGAATGGCTGAAGCTTGCTCACTCAATAAACGGGCAATGATAGTTGGTTGTTCACGAATTTCTTGTGCCAAGTACATCCTGTGCTGTCCTTTGATAAGCCACTTTGCCGCTGACGATTGTGCAAATCACTTCACTTTGAGGTGTCAGCAACACGAGGTCGGCATCTTTCCCTTTTGCAATACTGCCTTTATGTCCATCTTTCCCGATAGCTTTTGCGGCGTTAAAACTCATAGCCTGCCATAAACGTTCTATGCTTTCGCCTGTTGCAGCGGCCAAATTGCGCAACGCCACATCCATTGTCAGAATGCTTCCCGCTAAGGTGCCGTTTTCTAAACGGCATGCGCCATCTTTCACGGTTATTTGGCGGCTATCTAACATGTGTGTTCCATCAGGTAACCCCGTTGCTCGAATGGCATCAGTGATAGCGATGACACCATCTTCCCCCTTCATCTGCCATAAAAGCTTCATCACCGTGGGGTGTACATGGATGTTATCCGCGATAATCTCTGCCTTGATGCTTGGTGTTGTCAAAATCGCCCCAACCGCTCCAGGTTCACGATGGTGTAGCCCTGTCATGGCGTTAAATGTGTGGGTAGCGTGCTCTAACCCCATATCCACTGCGGCGATAACCTCTGTATAACTCGCCCCGCTATGAGCAATACTCACCTGTATGCCGCGCTCTCGACACACTTTAATAAGCCAATGGTTTTCTGGGAATTCTGGCGCTAGGGCTACAACACGAATAACGCCTAAATCAAACAGCTGCGCCATTTCTTCTGGCGTTGCCCTGCGCATATATTCTGGCGCTTGTGCCCCGCAATATTCGGCGTTCAAAAAAGGCCCTTCCATATATACCCCCAGAATTTCCGCGCCGACCTCAACTTTTTGTGGCATTTGTGCAACTGTCTTCATCGCTGTGTAAATGCGTTCATGGCTATCTGTCCATGTTGTCGCCAAAAACCCAGTGACGCCATGCGCCGCGTAAAACCGCGCCATTTCTGCCAGTCCTTCGGGATTAGCGTCCATCGTGTCATGTCCAACAGCGCCATGCACGTGTAAGTCAATGAATCCCGGCATAAGTAAATTGCCACCGCCATTAATGTGTGTGTCAGCTACAATTGGGGGTGTGGGCATCGCTCCATAATCTTCAATGCGCCCGTTGTCAGCGAATAGCCAGCCATTATCTATAATGTGCGTTTCAGTGATGATTTGGGCGTTTTCAATGAGTAGCTTCATGCCACCTCTCCAATTTAGGCTTGCATGTTTCGCGCTCAATGATTTCCGTTGTTAGCCACGTTACACCTTTAATGGCTAGCCCATCCAATTGGGCGAAAAGTTGCCGCGCCGCTCTTCGCCCTAACTCCATGACATCCGCTGCGACAGTTGTTAATCCTACCGCTTCTGCCTCTGGCCCATCGCCAAACCCAGCGACGCAAACCTCATCAGGAACGTATATTCCCGCCTCGCGCAAAATATCGATGGCCACGCTAGCCATCAGGTAATCTGCTGCAACAACAGCATCGAATGGCACATTTTCTTGCAAGAAATTTCGCAATGACGTAGCTGCAATGTCTGCATCAAAATCGCCCCGCAATCGCCAGATGTTTTCAATGGGAATATCATGACGCACTAGCGCCTCACCAAACACTTTGTCGCGCTCAACGCCATCCAGCTGCCCCATATGGCCTTGAATGAACACAAATCGGCGGCATTGGCATACATTCACCAGATAATCGGCGAGTTGGCGGATACCCTCTGTGTTATTAGGGATGACCGATGGAATATCTGGCTCATGATGGCTGACCAGCGTTATAGGTTTTCCTGTCTGCCGCAATTGTTGTAAGCCAGCTATATCTAAAGCATTCGCCAGCACCAAAAAACCATCCATTTGAGCTAACGGCAAGCTTAGGGGCTTCGGTTGCTTAGGGTCTTCCGCCAGCGAGTCTACCAGTACATCATAGCCTTTCACACTTGCTATTTCCTTTACGCCAGTGATGACTGTTCGTTGAAAAACTTGCCGCTTGTCATTTGTAATAACGCCGATTTTCCCCATTACAACACCCCCAACTCTTTTTCTAGTGCGTAAGCTATTGCGCCCCACGCCGCCAGATTATCTTCGCCCGCTAGTGTTAACTGGGTAGTATCTACATGCCGCTGTGGTATGAGTTCGCCGAGCTTTCTTTTACTCAGTGAGATTAAAATATCGCCAATATCGCAAATGCTACCCGCCAGCGCGATTTCATCAGGGCGCATCAGCCCAATTATCCAGGCGTACAGCAGTGCTAGCGTTTCGCTTAGAGATTCAACAATACGAATGGCTGCCTCATCGCCACTTCTATAAGCTTGTCGCAAACTCAAATAGCTTGGCGCTAATTGGTTTAGCTCGCTTTCTGGATACTGGCGACAAAAAGCGGCAATTTGCTCTTGAACAGCCTCTATAGTGAGTGTGGTAACTGTATGTTCAGGATGAGTGGGTAAGGGGAGGTTGCCAATATCGCCACCATGATGAAAGACCGTTCCGCCCAGTGTGAAGCCTATTTCTACTGTGCGATTCACCAAAAGCGTCACATGATTACAGTTAGTCTTCCGCGTAAATCTTTGCGCCCGTGCAGCAAGCTCTGTGTTGTTGTTGACGTGGACTGGTTGCTGGTAACGCGCTTGCAAAATGCTCGCTAGCGCCATATCTGACCACCCCAGTGCCCGCGATGAGATGACTGTTCCGTGTTCCGTATCAACTATGCCAGGTACGCCTACACTAATGCACAATAGAGGTTCATCTTGTTGCGCCAATAAGCCATTAATCGCGTAAAAAATGGTTTCTGTTGATAGCGCTTCACCATCATTGCCTGCGACATGGTGCTGTGCCACAATGCGCCCATCTAAATAAGCCAAATATGCCGCAACCTCATGCCTTTTTACGGATAGCCCGATGATTTGCCGCGCAGTGGGAACAAATTCCAGCAGTCTTGGCCGCTTGCCCCCACTGGTTGTAGATTCGCCATGCCCGCTTTCAATAATGAAACCTAATTCCAGCAAATCATTCACAATATCGGAAACGGTTGGTTTGGCCAAACCAGTTATTTGCGCTAGCGCCGCGCGGTTATCCGCCTCTCCGTTATAGATGCTGCGCAATATCAAGCGTCGATTATGTCGCTTTAGCTGTTCGCGTGTTGCTTTGCCACGTCGCATAGAAACCTCGTTTATGCCCTTGAATAAGTAGGGCTAATGCCCGGAATAGCGCAGGGGAGGGTGCCTGTCGCCTCAATCTCTCCAAAAATAACTTTCGCCACGGCTTCCATAGAGACTAGGCGGTTACCATAAGCGCAAAGATACGTCTCTATCATGGGATACCCCATAATGTCGTATGGCGTCCGCAATGAAACCGCAATAACCGGTTTTCCTGTTGCATGTAACGCCTGCACTAAAGCTGCCTGTTCTTCTACTTGGTCGGCGCAAACTGTTGCCACAATAACGGCATCACTCTCTTCGGCGGCTTCTAAAGCTGCCTGACGATCATCTCCATCTGGGCGATGCTCTACTTCTAGTGCTATGACTTCTCCATGCCGCTTACGAATGGCGTTTGCTAACTCAATTTGTACCCGTGATGATGTATCTGCTGGCGTTAGATTGACTGGCTTAGGGGTAATGACGGCGATTTTGCGTATGCTATCGGCTTGTAAAGGCAGCAGCTGGCGCTTGTCGTGCACAACGGTAATTGAACGGTCGGCAATTGTTTGTGCAATTGTTCGGTGTTCTTCACACCCCACAATGCTTAAATCTGGCAGTTCGGTGATCATTTGTCGCTGTGCTGCCTCAATCCGCGCGATGGATTCAGCGTTGACCATCCCTGCGAATTGTTCCATCATCTCAAGCTGCCCTTCTAAATGGCCGAGCAAAATCAAATCTGCTCCAGCATTTAGTGCTGCTTTAACGCTGGCTTCTTTGCCTAAATAGGCCACGCCCTGCATATCCATTGCATCAGTAATGCAAATACCTTTGAACCCCAATTCATCACGCAACAGCCCTCGCAAAATACGACGCGATAGCGTTGCTGGCCATTCGGGGTCCAGTGCCGTATAGGTTATATGCCCGCTCATCACGGCTGCCACACCTGCTTCAATTGCCTTTTTGAAAGGTGCGATTTCTACTTCATAGAGCCGTTGTGTATCATATGAAACCGTTACAGTAGCTAGATGCGTATCTGCATTAATATCGCCATGACCAGGGAAGTGCTTAGCTGTTGCAATGATGCCAGCTTGTTGCATCCCCCGTATAATTGCCGCACCCAATCGGCCTGCAAGTTCAGGCGTATCACCAAATGACCGCACCCCAATCACTGGATTGTTGGGGTTGTTATTAATGTCCAATGCGGGCGCGAAGTTGATATTGACGCCCATGGCTAATAATTCTCGCCCCAGCACATAGCCGGCTTTTTCCGCCAACTCTTCATCGCCCGTTGCGCCTAGTGCCATATTGCCAGGCAATTGCGTCGCTGATTTATTCACCGCAATGAGCTGGCCGCCTTCTTGGTCAATGCCAATGAGTGGCGGTAACTGCCCACCTTTTGCTGCTGCTTCCCTCAGCGCTTCTGTTAACCCGCGTATTTCTTCCGGTGTTCGTCCGTTAATGCCAGAAAATAGGCAAAATGCCGCTATCTGCCCATTTTTTACCCCATCTAATATGGCCTGTGGGGGATATGTTCCCTGAAAACTATGCATCAATTGTTTCATTACAGCCTGTGCCTTTTTATCACGCCCTATCGAGCGACCTATAAGTTAGTTAGATTACCTAACATACTTGCCGCTATTGTAAATCATCCCCTGTCTGCTGTCAAACTTTTGGGGTGGTTTTTTCGGCTTTTTGTTTCGCTTGACGTACTATTTAAGGGGTGCTATGCTTGCAGCATAACTAAACTGAACTAAAGCAGGGTGTGCTGCTTGCCCGGATGCACAGCACACAATGGGGGAAGCCGGTGGCTGTTCTCACCGAATAGGAGTCCGGCGCTGTCCCGCAACGGTAACGGCATTTGCCGAAGCCCGAATACCCGCCTTGCTTTAGCTCGTGTCGACCTTCGTGGATAAAGGGAGCGAGCGCGGATGAAACAGCACACACCTCCTTCCGCCCGCACCGGCGGATTTTTTAAGGTGCGCTGCCGCTCTCTAGGATGGCAGGGCATCTATGAAACTAGAACAACCTTTTTCTTCACACATCACTGCTAAATCAACAACACATACACATTCCTTGCCAACAATCAATCGCCGTTGGTGGCCGTTCATCCTGCTGATTAGCGGTGTTTTGGGCTTTTTCTTGCTTCGGCTGGC
>DAOTWU010000062.1:0-2485 GCA_034435735.1 Anaerolineae bacterium
ATCTACACGGCCTCATCCGCGATAAACATGGGCGCAAGATTAGCAAAACACTAGGGAATACCATCGACCCACTGGAGCTTATCGAACAATACGGTACTGACCCGTTACGCTTTACATTGGTGACAAGCGGCACACCGGGCAATGACATTAACCTTGACCCAGCGAAAGTGGAGCACAGCTTCCACTTCGTGAATAAAGTCTGGCAGATGACGAACTTCATCCATAGCAATTTGGATGGGGAATTAGAGCCAGGATTACCCTCAAAAAACGAGCTGGACATGCCATCCCGGTGGATTTTGAGCCGCTTGACACGTCTCATCGAAACGGTGAATCGCCTGTTTGAAATCTACCAGTATGGCGAGGCAGGCAACCGCATTGAGCAATTCATGTGGGATGAATTTGCGCCGTGGTATATCGAAATCAGCAAGCACGCCCTGTACAACGGCACGGAAGAGGAAAAGGATCGGGCACGTAGAGTGCTGGTGTATGTGTTAGATAGCTGCTTGCGCTTGCTACATCCATTTATGCCGTTCATGACTGAAGAAGCATGGAGTTATCTCCCCAAAGACGGCGATGCACTCATCATTGCAGAGTGGCCAGAAATGCGTTCAGAGCTTATCGACGAGGAAGCTGAACAGCAGATGGAATGGCTTATGGATATGGTGCGTGGTGTGCGCAATGTGCGCAAAGAATACAATGTTGACCCATCACGTCGTATCAGCGCAATTATCGCACCAGGCAGCCGCCACGATATAGCGGAAACATATGGGTATGCTTTCGGGCGACTTTGCAACGTGCATGAAGTGGCATTACTGGCCGACGGTGAAAAAGCACCTAGTAACGCTGCGTCTGTGGTGGTTGGCGATGCAACTTTATACCTGCCACTCGCGGGCATGATTGATATTGAGGCAGAAACGGCGCGTTTAAGTAAAGAGCGGGAGAAGCTACTCCAGCAAATTGAACGCACAGAAAGCAAGTTGGCGAATGAGAACTTTGTCAACAAAGCTCCGGAACATGTGGTTGATGCAGAGCGGCGGCGATTAGAAGAACTGCAAGCTAGCTTAAATAAAATCGATGAGCGGCTGGCAGCACTACCGAAAGCCTAAAACCATCTCAAACATAAAGCCCCGACAAATAATCGGGGCTTTATCGTAGTGGTTACTTATTCGTTCTTAGCTTTATTGGCGAGGAAGATTTTTCTCCCTGCTATCTGGGCGGCTTTACGCACCTCTGCTTCGGGGTCATTTTCATAGAGACCACGCAAAGCATCCAATGCTTCCATCGCCTCAAGTGCCTCCAACTCTCGAATAGACTTCAAGCGCACTTCAGGATTTTTATCTTGAAGCCGGGCAATATGGTATTCAATAATGCGTTTAGTAGCAGACACAACCAAGCCCCTACTCTAATCCTATGCTCAACAGGTTCACTATTAACCTATTATAGCAAACGACAGCTTATCGTGGCGATAAAAAATAAAAGCAAGAGACGTTGCTCAAAAAGCTAGTGGAGTAAGGGCACATCACCTATACGACTAAAGCGGCAACCGTGCTATAATTCGCCACATATTAGGCCAAAAGCGGGAGGCTGAGATTGATTAAACATGCCGTTGTGCTGGCCATTGGCAATCCCGTCCATCATAGCCAGCTAACTTATAACCGTCCGCCAGCGATGCTGCCAGCATTGGGGAAGCCTTTGGTAGCACGTATTATGGACCGCATCCGCAGAGCAACAGATATACGCCATTTCATTGTCGTTCTTGGCGAGAATGAGGGTGAGGTTGCTTCTTACCTAAATGACCATTGGGTACCGGATGTGTCCATCGAGTTTTTACTCAAGTTCGGACGCGATACACTACGGGATGTTTTAACAAAAATTGCTGATAAGATTGATGCCCCTTTTCTTGTCACAGGTTATAACAGTTTCACGCATCCGCAATTTTATACCAGCCTGATAAATGAACACAATCAATCGCCAGAATGGTTGATATTGGGTGGTGCGGCGCACACGTTATCACGGTCGGAACGGCAATATAGCGCTCAGTATATCACCCAAAACGACAATGTTATTCAACACATTGATGAACAACTGCAAGCAAGTGAAAACAGTGTTTACCTTGCCAATGTAGCGGCTTGTGGCAAACAGTTCTTGCAACATCTTCGCGAAACCCGAATTGACCCGCATGAAGCGGAATCGTGGATGGGTATTGTAAAGGTATACCTGCGAGAACACCGCGCTAAAGTAGCAGAGACAAGCTGGACATTACAAACGGATAGTGACGAAGATTTACTCACTTTACATCGTCATCTATTAGATGAGGGGCAAGATGCACACATTTTAAGCGAATTACCCGCCAGTGTGCGCGTTATTCCACCAGTACGTGTTGATCCACAAGTAAGTGTGGGGCAAAATGCGCAAATTGGCCCCTATGTTTATTTAGAGCGGGGTAGCAGTATTGGCGCCAATGCACGAGTAAGTAACACCATTT
>DAOTWU010000063.1:0-6467 GCA_034435735.1 Anaerolineae bacterium
AGAAAATTGTGAAAAGATTTCTATGGGCATTGGTTGTTTTGACGGTGCTACTCGTTCCCCTAACTGTATCTTTGGCACAGGATGATGACCTACCATGGTGGAACGATCGCGTATTTTACGAGATTTTTGTGCGCAGCTTTTACGATAGCGATGGCGATGGTGTTGGGGATATTCGCGGTATTATCGAGAAATTAGATTATCTCAATGATGGCGACCCAACAACAACGACCGATTTGGGTATCACTGGCATTTGGCTAATGCCTATTAATCCCTCGCCCAGCTATCATGGGTATGACACTACGGACTATCGAGACATAGACCCTGAATATGGCACAATGGAAGATTTCCGCGAGCTAGTGTCCGCAGCGCACGAGCGGGGCATCGCCATTGTAATTGATTTTGTCATCAACCATACTTCAGATGAGCACCCATGGTTTATCGCTTCTGCTAATGGCGATCCAGAATATGCCGATTGGTATATTTGGCGCGACGAAAACCCGGGTTATCGCGGTCCATGGGGTGAACAAGTTTGGCATCGTAATGGCGACCGCTATTACTATGGCATTTTCACAGGCTTTCAGCCAGATTTGAATTTTGAAAACCCACAAGTGACCGCTGCAATATACGATATTGCCAACTTCTGGTTGACCGATGTGGGGATTGATGGTTTCCGCGTAGATGCTGCTAAGCATATTATTGAGGATGGTGAACTACAGGAAAACACCCCCCAAACACGCGCATGGCTAGCGGACTTTAATGCCTATCTGGACTCTGTACACCCGCAAGCCCTCACCATCGCTGAGATTTTCCGCGCACCCAGTTTTATTGGTGCGGAATATGTGCGCTCTGGTGCTGCTGACCTTGTTTTTGCTTTCGATGTTTCTGATGGCATCATCAGCAGTGTAAGCCAAAATCGTGCCCAAGATATTGTTCGTAAATTGCAAGCCGCCCTAGAAGATTACCCCAATGGTCAGTTTGCCACCTTTATCAGCAACCATGATGCGGTTTGGAAGCGTCGCCCAATGAGTATTTTCGTCGGCAATGTCGACAAGGCTAAACTTGCAGCCACTTTATTGTTGACCAGCCCTGGCGTGCCCTTTATTTACTATGGTGAAGAAATAGGCATGTTTGGCACAGAACCCGATGAGCAGGTTCGCACCCCGATGCATTGGGATGATACGCCAACCACTGGCGGCTTTACAACAGCTTCGCGCCCTTGGATTGCTCTAAGTGAAACGACGGGTAGCGTTGCCAGTATGACGGATGACCCTGAGTCTCTTTTAAGCCATTATCGCCATTTGGTTCATTTACGGAATGAGCATGTTGCCTTACGGCGTGGCGACACACTTTTTCTGGAGTCCGAATCGCGTAATGTCTATGCTGCTATTCGCTATTATGAGGATGATGTGATTCTCGTGCTCATCAATTTTAGTGGACGGGCTGTGGATGATTATGCGCTTTCGCTGGCGGAAAGCCCATTTTCTAGTGTGCAAGGCGCCACGCAATTACTTGGTGAAGCCGCCAACATTGAACTGCCTGAATTCGACGAGCAGGGTGGTTTTAGTGGCTATCTCCCCCTTGTAGAGTTACCGCCTCGTTCTGCCTATATCTTTCAGTTAAATATGCCGTAAAAACACGCAAGCCCCTTGTAATAATATCGCAAGGGGCTTTTCTCAACTCATGTTAAAAGGATGCCAACACAATGCGATTATGGCAAGCGGATATACCCATTGGTTTTATGGTTTAAGTAAAACAAGGGTAAAATAAAACCAAGTTAGTGGTTTTTATAGATGTTTTTTTAGTGTTTCTTTTGAATGCCTAGGATAATGCTCAATGCCTGATGGTTACTTTGTTTCATCCAACGAAGCCGAACAAATTGAAATGCGGGAAGGCGTTTATCGCCGTACCATGGCCACAACTGACGAAGCCATGCTCTGTGAATTTTATTTGTTGTGTGGCGCAGTCGTTCAAGCCCATAGTCATATGAATGACCAAGTGGGCTATATCATCTATGGTAAGTTGGAAGTCACTATCGGCAATCAGGTGCGCATTTGCGTTGCTGGGGATAGTTATGCCGTTCCTGGCGGTGTAGAACATAGCGTGCGTGCATTGGCAGATACATTAGCTATTGATGTGTTTTCGCCACCCCGCAATGATTATCGTACAGAAGCTCGCTAAATAGCTTTTTAGCTCACAGTAAGAAATTTAACTGAACTTGCCGTATACTATACATAAAGTTACTGGTAAACACTTTGGGTATAGTATAGGTTGTTTAGGCTGTCTTATGGATGCTTTTGATTCCCAACGTAAGCGAATTCATCGGGCGCGGCAACGGCGTATGGCGCGGCAGCGCCGCCGCGCGATAGCCGAAGAGCGTCTATCTGTGTTGAGCCGATTTCAGATTCCTGGCTTATCTGGCGAAGTTGGTGAACGTTTATCTTTAATTGCTCGCGATACGTGGTGGCATTTAACGCATAACTGGCGTTTATTACAAATCATTGGTGCAATAGTCGTGACTATTGCCGTTATTTTTGTGGCATCCCACCTGTTTTCAGGCCAGATTTTCCCCAATGTATGGTCTTTAGGGCAGCATCTTGGCGATATGACCATTGACGAAGCCGAGTCTCTACTCCTATCTACTTGGTATAACGATATACAGATTAGTTTGATTGCTGAGGGTACGGAACTGATAACTGTTTCCCCTGCGGATTTGGGTTTGCAGCTTGATGCCCGCCAAACAGCAGAGGCTGCTCGTGCGGCTGGCTTATCTGGCATACCTTTTGGCACAACAATAGAACCTATCGTGACATTAGATTTTGCCACTGCGCAGGGCTATTTGCTCAGCATCACCGAATCGGTTTACCGCCCACCATTTGAAGCGGGTTTCACTTGGCAGGATAATCAGCTTGTGGCGGTGGATGGCGTTGCTGGTCAGGCTTTAGATGTGGCTTTAACGATGGAGCGCCTGACACAAGACCCGATAGGAATTATTTTGTCGAGGCGCCTCGATTTAAGCATCTCTTCATTACCGCCAAATGTGGTGGATTCTAGTAATTTCCTCAGCGATGCGATGGCGCTGGTTAGCCAGCCATTCCAATTTATTGGCTATGACCCAGTGATTAATGAATATTTGCACTGGTCTATTCCGCCACAGGATTTAACCCGTTGGATTGCTGCTGGCCCCACGTCGCTAACTTTGCGCGATGATGTCTTTAATGACTATGTAGAGATGCTGAGCGAACAAATTGGCCCAAACCCCTTTGGTGATGAGCGTTTTCTCAATCCAACAGAAGCCTATGAAGCAGTGCATGAAGCAATTCGTGATGGCCTGCATGAAGCCACTGTGCGCATTCGCTATATGCCAGGGCAGTATACGGTTCAGTCTGGCGATGTAGCCTTTGCCATTGCACGTAAAACGGGTTTGCCTTTTTACTTGATTGAAACGGCTAATCCTGGTCGCGATATGAACAGCCTGTTTGTTGGTGATACAATTCATTTGCCTTCACGCGATGAAGTGATGCCAGAGGATGTCGTCCCCAATAAGCGCATTATCGTCAACTTAGATACCCAGATGCTCTATGCTTTTGAGGATGGCCAATTGTTGTTTTACTGGAAGATTTCTTCTGGCGTTAATCAAGCTCCCACATCTCCTGGCATCTTCCAAATACTTACCCATGAACCAGTAGCTTATGGTAGTAGTTACTCTCTATGCCAGAATGATATTTGCGGTCAATGGGTGATGAATTGGTTTATGGGGATTTATGAAGTTACCCCCGGTTTGATGAACGGTTTTCATGGGGCGGTATCTTTACCCAACGGCGCTTATTTGGGCGGTGGTACTGTTGGCCAACCTTATACGTTTGGTTGCATTATGTCGCGAGATGAACAAGGTAAGTTATTATATGATTGGGCAGAAACAGGTACAGTTGTAGAAATTATCTCTCGTGAGTTTCAGCCAATGAGCGATTTAGGGCGCTGGGTTCTAGAGCAAGGACCAATGGAAGGGGCTGCTTAGCCCCTTATTTGTGCAAGGTGACTAAATCGGCCTTTGTGCAATTTACCACAGGTGCTGCGTTCTCTATCATTCACATCAGGTAATTATGGGTCAGAATAGACCTTTGTTACGGTGTGTTTCTTTTACAACTTTTTTACAAGTGTTTGACTTTGATTGGATTCCTCGTATAATGATTAATAACTTAGACGTGTGGAGTGATTTCACCCAAATAAACTTTATTACAAAAAACTCTTTTGCAACAACTCCACACTAGAACTCATGCCTCACCTTTAAGGTGGGGCATTTTTGCTGCTACTAGGAGATGCTCATGACTAAAAAACAATATGGCACGTGGCCTAGCCCTATTACCCCTAAAATGATTGCTGCTGGCTTAAAGCTTAATGATGTACAGTGGGATGATGATGGACAAACGCTTGTTTGGCATGAGGGGCGCGGCAAACAGGGTGTTTTAGTGGCACAAACAGGGTTGCAAGCGTCACGAGATTTGACAGAACCTGAACTCTCTATACGCGGGGGTGTTGGGTATGGCGGCGGTGAATTCACAGTGCGTCATGGGCAGGTTTATTTTGTAGCATCAGGGCGTGTGTATTGCCAATCGTTATCTGGTGGCTTTGCCAAGCCAATCACGCCGGCTTTTGGTGCTGCTGCTTCTCCATCCGTCTCTTTTGATGGCCGTTGGGTTGCTTATGTACATACTTATGAAAATGTCGATGGTATTGCGCTGGTTGATACTGATGGGCATCATTGGCCGCGGAAGCTGGCTTTTGGAACGGATTTCGCCATGCAGCCTGTTTGGCATCCTGAAGGGCATATGCTTGCCTATATTGCCTGGAATCATCCCCAAATGCCGTGGGATGGCACTGAGTTGCGTTTGGTGAAGTTGGAAATAGGGGCGGATGGTGTTCCTTATGCCAAAGATATACAGGTCTTAGCAGGGGATACTGATACAGCGATTTTCCAGCCCACTTTTTCACCTGATGGGCGTTATCTGGCGTATATCAGTGATGAGAGTGGTTTTGGGCAATTATATCTTTACGATTTAGAGAAGCAAACACACCGCCATTTAACAAAAGCTAAAGCCGAGTATGGTACACCTGCTTGGGTGCAAGGGCTGCGGACATATGGTTGGACTGCAGATGGTAAGGCGATATATGCTATCCGTAACCAGAACGCTACCCATACCTTATGGCGAATAGAAGTGAGTAGTGGGCAAGAAGAGCAAATTAAAGTGTTGGAAACATATACATCATTAGGGCAGATTGCTGTATCTCCGATTGGGGAGCAGGTTGCGCTCATTGCCTCATCTTCCACTCAACCTACCCGCATTATTAGTTATATGCCTCCAGAACCGCCGCATCCCCAGCACTTAAGCGCGCCAGAAACTGAACCGCTCAGCATCAATGTGTTAGTAGAGGAAGGCGCTGAACCTGTCTTGGTTCGCCGTCGTAGTACAACAGAGGCGCTACCTGAAAAACAACTTGTTGGTGCGCAGCCTATCAGTTGGCAAGGGGATGATGGAGATACGGTTTATGGCCTTTACTATCCACCACTTGCTGGGGCGTATGAAGGAATAGGCGCCCCTCCACTGATTGTAAACATCCATGGCGGCCCAACCTCGCAACGTGTGCGCCGTTATGAAGCCGAAGCCCAATTTTTTGCTACACGCGGCTATGCCTTTCTGGATGTCAACTATCGCGGCAGCACCGGCTATGGCCGCGAATATATGCTGAAGCTGCGGGGACAGTGGGGCGTTTACGATGTTGAGGATGCCGCTAGTGGAGCACAGCATCTGGTTAAGCAAGGGTTGGCAGATGAAAAGCGCCTAGTCATTATGGGGGGGAGCGCTGGCGGTTACACTGTCTTGCAATCGCTTGTTGAAAAGCCTGGGTTTTACCGCGCTGGTATCTGCCGTTATGGCATTAGCAATCAATTTTTACTCGTGCAGGATACCCACAAATTTGAGGCCTATTACAACGATACACTTTTAGGCCCATTGCCAGAAGCTGCCGAAATTTATCGCGCGCGTTCGCCCTATTTCCATGCCGACCGTATTAAAGATCCCCTCATCATCTTTCAAGGGGAAGATGACCCAGTTGTGCCGCGCAACCAATCTGATAGCATTGTAACCTCATTGCGGCGGCGCGGTGTACCTCATGAGTACCATGTCTATGAGGGAGAAGGGCATGGCTGGCGTAAACCAGAAACCATAGAGCACTACTATAAACATGTGCTGCGCTTCTTAGAGCAATGGGTGATTTATATCTAAGCGGAAAATACAACCTTTCTGCTACAATATAGGGTAAATGTAGCTTTGAGGTAGATATATGGCTTCACACAACTTGGCTTATGAAGAAGTGATAGACTTTTTAACTTCTGGCCCAGCTTTAGAAGAAATCATCAATTTTAACTATTCTTCAGAAGCGCAGGAACGGATTGACTATCTTTTGGCTGG
>DAOTWU010000064.1:0-3579 GCA_034435735.1 Anaerolineae bacterium
CCCCTCTACCCCGCCCAACAGGGTTAACATGCCCTCGTAATAAGGGGCTTTGTCGTCAATAGAGACGCGATAACCAGCTTGCTCTAGCTGCAGGATAATCCCGTTCATAGCACACCTGCAAGTGCGGTATATAGCGCATCATCATCCAACTCCGCCAGTGCCAACAACGTTTGATACGGGTCACCCTCTAGCTGAAAATAACGGGCGAATGCCGGTTCGGTTTTATATCCCTGCTCCTTGAGCGCGCGTATCGCTCGTTTGGCTTCTTCACCACCCAACTGTAATAAGCGGTGCTCAATCACCATATGCTTATAAGCATTTTGCTGGTGCACTGGCTTCGGCTGGCCAAAAATTTCAAACGGCATCCCCTGATAGCGAAAGCGCCCTATCACAACCGCCATGCCATCCCACGCCGTTTGATGCAGGTGAAAAGCCTCATAATCACCGAAATGCTCGCATAATGCGTTACTAAAAGCCGCGCTATCATGCTGTTCGCAAATGATGTCTAAATCGCTGCCCGCAACATCAATACCCAACGGAATTGTTCCCGCTAAAACCGCGTTATATGCCGCCAAGCACTCTAATACCCCTGTTTCACAAAGCAGGCGGTAGGCGGTTTGCTGGATGGGGCTGCCGTCTCTCAAATAGGTGATATTAAACCAATCGGGCATGGCGGAATGTCATCCTATGCTCATTGACGAAAGTTTAAGAAAACTTTATGATTGTTAAAAGACGCTTAAATTAGCGCGAAAGGGATAGGCCATATGAAGACCTATATTGCACAGCAACTCGCCATTGAAGCCGCAAAGTTAACCGAACTTGTCGCGCGTTTCGCCGCATCTTATGGCCAGCATTATACCCTTAAGCCCGCCAGCCCCCAACCGGCGTGGGATTTATACGACAGCATCATCGCCCAGCAAGCGTCAATCGCCGCTATGCTAGATAAAGAGGCGCTAGAAAACCCCTATAGCCGCGTTGGCAAATGGTGGGAACGGCAAGATATTATTGACTTGGCCACACTACATGAATTGGCGTCCGAGATTTTTCGGCTGATTAGTTGCTGCGCCGCTTACGAAAGTTCTGACGTAGAAAACGCCATCCCCCTCAGCATCCGCCGCGCACAAGAGAGTATCGCGGGGATGTTGCACCCAACAGCGGTGCATCGCGGGTTAGAAGCACATGAACTAGCGGTGGAATCCGCATGAGACAAGAGACAAATGTTAAGGCATCTTAAAAGCGCCCTGCTGAGAAAGTTCAACAGGGCGCTACTTTTTTCTACTAGATAAAAATCACATCTTTGGCATAAATCAGTAATGCGGGGTCTTGGCGCAAAACTTTGAGGATAATTTCGTGGGCGCTCATCTCTTCTAATGGCAAGTCCTGTATCGTGCGAATGAGTTTGGTCACGCGCTCATCACTGAATTTAAGGGCAATATGCCGCAAGTTAGAGAGCAAACGCTCTCCACGCCCGTTATCATCCATCCACATTTCTTGATAAACTTCCAGCCGCTTCTTTGACCAATCACCTTCACGAATGGCTTCTGCGGCCACCTTAGCCGCCATCGCGCCGCCCTCCATCGCCAGATTGATGCCGCCGCCAGTCAATGGCTCTGCATGGTGTGCCGCGTCGCCTACTAACATGAGGCCGTCTGCGACGAACTGCTTCATCGAACCACCAACAGGTATTCCGCCGACCATCATGGCTAAAACAGAGGCATTGGGGAAGCGCCGTTCTACAAATTCATTCAGATATGAGATTGCATGACGCTCTCGCTTGTCATAGGTCGGTGTGATGACAATGCCAACGTTGGCTTGGTCTTGGCCTTTGGGGAACACCCAGACATAACCACCGGGCGCCACCTCGTTCCCTAGATGGTACTGGCACTCACGCGGGTCATCGAGTTCAATCCCCGCCAGTAAATACTGTGCGCCAGAATAATATTCACTCATGCGCGGTGTCGTCTTCAGCCCTGCCCAATGACCAATGCGAGACTCTACACCATCCGCGCCGATGACGATTTTAGCCCGTGCTTCGCATTCCTCCCCCATGCAAACCATTTTTACGCCACATACATAACCATTCTCAATAATCACATCAGTGGCGCGTGTTTTGGCAAGCGCTTGTGCGCCAGCCCGCACAGCTTGATGAACCAATTCGCGGTCAAATAACTTACGTTCAACAATCATAGTTGGGGAAGTTGGGGGCACACGCACAGATTCCCCCGTTGGGCCAACAATACGAAAGGCATCAATATACGCCGCCGCCCACTGCGGATTATCAATATCAATCCATTGGCTGATAAGTTCGTAACCGATGGCTTCACCACACTGTACGGGTGCGCCAATTTCTTGCCGCTTATCAATCAGGAGTACATCCAGTCCTTCGCGCGCCGCCATTTGTGCTGCTACAGCGCCGCCCGGCCCACCACCGACAACGATAACGTCATACTCCCGCTTGAGCTTCATGCGCTTGCCTCCTCATAAGGGACGGCTTTTAAGGCGGAAACAGGGCATACTTTGACGCATTTCATGCACTCAGTGCACCCACTATTATCCACTTCCAGCATATTATCATGCAGAGTGATGACATCTGGGGGGCAAACTGGCACACAAGCCCCGCAAATTCCACAAGTGTCGCGGTCTACGGCGATGTTATAGGAGCGTTCTCGTGGAGGCTTTTTCCCATTCCGTTCGCGACGAAAGAACATTTGTAATACTCCTTTGAATAAAAAGAAAAACTATATCGTTTTTATTATACCGCATCTAGAATTTTATCTGTAATACGCGGGGGATTGGAGCACCAAATACTCACCGACCATTTATTCGTATTACAAACAAGTGAATAGTACAATTAGGTTTAGTTGAAAGATATGGGATATGTGTTGAATGCAAACACAAACACAGGTTATCCGCAACCGGTATGAACTAGCGGCAGAATTGGGCAAAGGCGGCATGGGGGTTGTTTATCGCGCCTTTGACCGTTTGACGGGCAAAACCCTCGCCCTTAAACGCATCAGCCAAATGCCCACACCAAACGCAAATGACACCGAAGAAGATACCCTATCTGACCAGATGGCGCTGGCACAGGAATTTCGGGTACTGGCTTCTTTATTCCACCCATATATTATTCGCGTGCAGGACTATGGCTTTGATGAACAAGGCCGCCCGTTTTTCACCATGGAGTTAGTAGAAAACGCGAATGATTTCCTCTCGGCCACGTTGAACATTGATATTCGCAACAAAATAGAACTTCTCATCCAAATTTTACAGGCGTTGGCCTATCTCCATCGCCACAACATCGTTCACCGCGACCTGAAGCCCTCTAACATCCTAGTGACGCGGGATAACATCGTGCACCTACTGGATTTTGGATTGGCCACGCCAACTACCCAACACCCTGAGCTTGTCGGCACAATGCGCTATATCGCCCCTGAAGTTTTGCTCTCTCAAAAACTTTCTCCGGCGACAGACCTTTTCACCTTTGGCATCATCGCTTATGAGGTTTTCACTGGTAAACACCCTTTTGTTGAGAGTGAAACCGATTATCGCGAAATGATCAATAAGATTTTACTAGGCAAG
>DAOTWU010000065.1:0-3134 GCA_034435735.1 Anaerolineae bacterium
TGGCATTTGCGCCAATGCTGAAAGGAGTGCGTAAAGCTCTGTGACAGCGGCAGAGTCGCCCTCAACGCCGATATAGCTTTGTTCAAAGGTGATGCTAGCGGTGAGCGCCATAGGATATTCCAACGCATAGCGCCCGCCCAAATAGCCCTGCAACGTCAGCACGCCTTTATTGTGAATGGGGCCGGCCATCTCGGTTTCGCGGTCTATTTGCACAATGCCTTTGTTGCCCACGAACACCCGCGCTGTCACACGGTTTGGCAAGCCAAACGCATGGTCGCCGGTGCTCATCACTACCAGCCCGTTAATCTGGCCAATAACTTCGCCGTCCGTATCAATGAACATGACACCGTCATTGATACGCTCTTGCGCCAGTTCTTCCATCTCGTTATTACGGTAGGTGCGTTCGGTGATGGCTTGTTCTACATCTTCAACAGTGACAAATTCGTGACCATTAACGCGGGCGAAGTGTGCCGCTTCCCGCACGATAGAGGCCACCCGCCCGAACTCTGTAGAGAGTTTGCGTTGGTCACTGATGAGCCAACTTCCATATTCAATGAGCCGCCCTACCGCCGCCGCCGTGAAGTGGGGCAAGCCTTCCTCATGGCAGCGCGTAGCGATGAACGACGCATAGTGCTTTTCTGCCTGCCCATCTCGCGCCATTGTCTCGCCAAAGTCGGCTTTTACCCGCACCAAATCGGGGAAATCTTCATCCATTGCATAAAGCTGGTAATACAGTGGTTGGCTGCCAACCAGAATGAGCGTTAAATTCAGCGGGATGGGTTCTGGTTCTAATGTTTGCGCCGCCATTACGCTCATGCTGCCGTTGGTTTGCTCATCCTCAATGGTGACACGCTTCGTGCTGATGGTGCGCTTGAGCGCGTCCCACGCAAAAGGCTGCTTGAGGATGTCCGACGCGCGTAAGATGAGGTAGCCGCCATTAGCCTGCATCAATGCACCAGCGCGAATTTGCATATGATTGGTAGAGAGCACACCAAAGCGCTGCTCGTATTCAATGCGCCCGACCAGATTGCGGTAGCTGGGCAAATGGAGATAAACGACGGGGGCGCCCTTTCCCGGTTCGTTACTCACGACAACATTGACCTCGTAGCGGCGGAAAAAATTATCGGGCATTTGGGGATTGTTGCTATCTTGCTGGTTTTCATCGCTGGGAAAGAAGCGGTCTAGCTCATCGACCATATCATTCTGCACCGCTTCCAAATAATCGCGGACAGCCTGTGGCCAACTATCCAACGCCTCCCCAAAGTGAGACGCGATGCACTGGCTGATAGCATTGCGGGCGGTGGTGCGGTCTAACTCGCCAATTTTGCCTTGTAGTGTTTTTTGTAGCGTTTGAATAGCGCCATATGCTTCATTCAGCTTATTATCCACAGCTTGACGGTTGGCCATCAGCGTGTTTTGCTCTTCTTCGCTGAGCTGGTTAAAAATTTCCTGCGTTACCAGCTGGCCGTTGTGCATGGCGCTTATCTGCACTTGTTCGCCAAATTCCACCATAAAATTGAGCGTAGCTGCGAAGGCCTGCGCCTCCTGTAAAAGTGCCCGCCGCACAGTATCGTACTCCTGCGAGATTGCGCCCCGTGCAGAACGATATTCATCTGTATTGAATGCTGCTGGCATGTCAACTTTGAGCCTATCTATCAGCGAAGCCATCTTCTCCTGCAAAACGCGCCCCTGTCCCGCTGGCAGGCGTAAAGCGCGCGGCTGGTGGGTGACCTCGAAATTATGGACATAGCACCAATCATCTGGCACAGGGTCATCGCTGGCGCGGTCTTTAACAAATTGGTTAATGGTGCGTACGCGGTCAGAATCTGTTGGCCCTAAAACATAGATGTTGTAACCGTAATTTTTAATATCAAGGCCGAAGGTCATCGCCCGTACGCCACGAGGCTGGCCAAAAATTGTGCGCACTACAGGCAAAGAAGATGTGTTCTCAAAATCAAAGCTTTCCAGTGTGCAGGGGCGCGATAGCTGCTCTGCCGTAAGCGCGAGTGGGTGTTTTTCGCTCATCTGGTATCTCCAGTCTGCTATAGGGGCAATTGACCGCGTAGGTTTATAGTAAACCCAATATATCACGATTTCTTAAACGCCACGCCAAAACTTTTGTTTTCCCCCGCATAATTCACCCTACAATGAGAAATAGGGACAGCAAAGTAGAAGGATTTGTAAAAATGCGGATGCGACCATTCATCATAACAATCAGCAGTTTTGTTTTACTCTTGATGCTTGTTTTATTTCTCGCACCAATTGAGCCAGCGACAGCCCAGCCCGGTGGGGGAAGGCGGACACCAGCCGCGCCCGGTGGCATTCAAGTACCGACGATCCAAGTACCCAATGTGCAAATCCCCACGATTGAAATTCCCGCCGTGCCCACTATCCAAGTGCCTAATATCCAGGTGACACTGCCAGCATTAGGCGAGGATGTCGTTATACCCACCTTGAATATAGAGAGCCTCAACCTAGAGTCGTTGATGAGCGAATTGGAATCTATCACCGTTCCCGAAGACCTGCCTACATACGATGAACTGATGGCCGAACTAGAGAGTTACGCTTTGCCCTATGACCTCAGCAGCCTCGAATCATATGAAGACTTGCTGGCAGGTCTATCGCTAGAAAGCTCTGAAGAAGCTTATCAGGTGGTTGTTTCCTTTGCTGCCGAGCAGTTGGGGCGGGTTGTATCGCCCATTTATGCCAGTAGCTTTACCACAACGGTTGACGACATCACCACGTATGAGGATGTCTATGCTGAGCTAGTATCGCAAGTTATGAACAGCTTACCTGTAGAAATGCAAACAATGCTGGAAGGCGTCTCAAGCCTGCCCGCCACAGCCTACTGGGGTATTTTCGCCGATGGCGGCGGCGTGGTGTATGTGGCAGATTGTGCTGGCAATCCCGCTTGTGCTGTGGATGTTGATAGCCTGCAACTCCAACTCAATACCGCCTCAGTGGGGACATATGTCAATTTCTTCAGTGGTACATTGCCCGCTGATGATGCTGGCCGCATTGCTTTGCTCCAATCCGTTTATCCAGCTTTGGCAACCTACCAGTTTGTGCCTTATAGCGTGGAAGAGGCGACAGTTTACTTCGCCCTAAGCACGCAAATGGAAGGCCAAACAGCG
>DAOTWU010000066.1:0-3817 GCA_034435735.1 Anaerolineae bacterium
ACAAAATATGACAACCTCTTTGAAATAGAGTTTCCTTATTCTATGGGCTGGCATGGTGCGCCATTTGGCGATGAAGATTACCAGCATTGGCAACTACACGCCCATTTCTATCCACCGCTATTAAGAAGCGCAACCGTACGAAAATGGCTGGTTGGCTACGAAATGCTGGCAGAAGCTCAGCGCGATTTAACAGCAGAGCAAGCTGCTGAACGGCTTAGAAACTTATCGGAGACACACTTTAGAGCGCGTTAATAAAAAAGCCGCCCCTATAGGCGGCTTTTTTATTCGCAATCAATTGGGCGCTCTGGCCATGAATCAATGTTCACATTCATGCCTAAATAAGGTGAGGGGTCTAGTGTATTGGCGAGTATCGCCTCATTTTTGAAACTGCCATCCAACTCGCTCAGGACAATGCTAAAATGCACATGCAAGCCAACAGGCGGCCCAGAACCTGAAAATTCACCCTGATAGCCCAACAAATCGCCTTGTTTCACAGGTTTATCATAAGTGCCTGGGGGGAAATCTGCCACAATATAAGATTCCGAACCATCACGCGCTCCCATATGCGTATAATATGTCCAAATTGTGCGTCCAGATTGTAGCGGGTCGTCATGGCGAATAATCACCGTAGCAAACCAATCTTCTAGACGCGTCAACCAGCCATCATATGCAGCATATACGGGCACTTCGCCTGGCGCACCATCGCCGAAAATATCTATACCTGTATGCCGACGGAAAATGTTATATGGGCCTATCGGGTCACGGTACAAAAGGCCAATAAAACCATCAGATGGCAAAATAAACGGCGCATTGGGACATGCTTCTCTATTTCGAATGGTCATTAATTCTGGCCGTACCGATGCATCACTAAACCATGCCCGAATTGGTCCAGCGCTATTGGATTGGGTAAGGCTGAATAAGCGTAAAAGCGTTGGGCCAGCAATAATCAATAAGCCGATGCCAATGATAACAATGAGTGCATATCCCCATACAGGCAATTTCTTCAATCGCTTCATCCAATATCCTTTTTCCACAAAAGCCGCGACATTGTAGCCGAGAAAATCCATCTGCTCAAGTTTTTAGATAATTCCTACAGAGCCGTTGTAATCTCAAGATGGTATGTATCCATATGCTTGACAAATGCTCATTTATCACATAAATTTAGACTTATCTAAAAATTTTAATCGACCGACTAAACACTGTGTTTAAGCGGTTGAAATTTCAGGAGAGTGTTATGGGCAAATACTGGATATATACACTTGTCGTGATTGTCATCATTGGAATGCTCCTTACTGGTGCAATTGCGCAAGATACAGTTACAAATGGGGACAAGCTCACCATTGTCGCAACAACAACCCAAGCTGCAGATGCCTTGCGTGTTGTCGCGGGTGATTTAGTGAATATTGTTCAGCTTATGGGGCCGGGCGTAGACCCACACCTTTACCAACCAACAGAAGCTGACGTTCAAGCGATGAGCACAGCAGATGCTGTTTTATATAGTGGGCTGCACTTAGAAGGGCAGTTCGACACGGTTTTTGAAGCTTTAGGGCAAACCGATATTTATATCCATGCTTTGTCAGAACCCGTCTATACTGCAGGGTTTATTCTAGAGTGGGTGCCAACACAGGCAACACAAGGTACAGAAGACCCGCATTTCTGGTTTGACCCACGCAACTGGCAACTCGCCATCGATGGTGTGGCCGAAATGTTGACCGATTTAGACCCAGATAACACCCAAGTGTATCGCGCTAATGCCGACGCCTATATTGAGCAATTGGATTTGCTGTATGAATGGGGGTTAGAAGCTTTATCACAAATCCCTGAAAAACAGCGCGTTCTGGTCACGTCACATGATGCTTTCCAGTATTTTGGGGATGCTTTCGGCTGGGAAGTGCGCGGGTTACAGGGCATAAGCACACAGGATGAAGCCGGCGTTGCCGATATACAGGACATTGCTGAATTTGTCGTTGAACGTGAAATCCCCGTGATGTTCATTGAGAGCAGTGTGCCGCCCGATACTATTGAAGCTGTGCAAGAAGCCGTTCAAGCACGTGGCGGAGAAGTTAACATCGGTGTACGTGTTCTGTTCTCTGACGCAATGGGAGAAGAAGATACGTTCGGCGGCACATATATTGGCATGTTGGGGCAAAATATTATCACGATACTACAAAGTTATGGCTATCCAATTCCAGAATGGCCAGAAGAGTTGCTACCAATTCCTCCTGAAGAGTTGCTCAACATGCAAGATGTCGAGGTTAAAGAAGAATAGTTGATTGCATAGGGTAGGGCGGTGGGGAATTCAGTAGAGGAGTACACAATGTCAAAACAGGAAGAAAATTGCAATTGGGCTTTAGAAATTAATGATCTCACGGTAGCCTATAATAGTAAGCCCGCATTATGGGATGTTGATTTGCATGTGCCAGAAGGGGTTTTGCTCGCTATTGTCGGGCCAAATGGCGCTGGCAAAAGCACACTAATCAAAGCCACATTAGACCTCATTCCACGCGCTGCGGGAAGCATTCGCATATATGGCAAGCTTTATCACCAAGCACGGAGTTTAGTTGGCTATGTGCCACAGCGTGGGAGCGTAGATTGGGATTTCCCAACATCGGTACTTGATGTAACCATGATGGGGCTTTATGGAAAAATTGGATGGTTTAAACGACCCGGTAAAAAAGAACGGGAGTTAGCGTTATCTGCTTTAGAGCAAGTTGGTATCACCCATCTGGCGCATCGACAAATTAGCCAGCTGAGCGGCGGCCAACAACAACGCACATTCCTCGCAAGGGCACTCGTTCAAGATGCCCAGGTCTATTTTATGGATGAGCCATTTGCTGCAGTTGACGCCGTCACAGAGCGGGCAATTGTCAATATCCTCAAAGAGCTGCGAGAACGCGGGAAAACAGTCATTGTCGTTCACCATGACTTACAGACTGTTCGAGATTATTTTGATTGGGTTGCACTGCTCAATGTGGAAATGGTTGCCGTTGGTTCAGTCCATGAAACATTCACCGACGACAATCTGAGAAAAACCTACGGCGGGCGCATTGCAGGTATTGGCTCAGCGAGCGGTGCTATTGATGTAACGAGCGTAGCAGAATATGTGGAGGTCGGCGATGCAATATGAAGCGCGTCATGGTTGGTGGGTAATCGGTGTAATGGTAGTCATCTTTTTGATTTTTATCCCCCTGAGCGTCGCTTTGGGTGTGCGCTATGACTACACGCTGACCACTGTGGCGGTTGGAGGGGCTTTATTAGGTGCAGTCAGTGGTATGCTGGGAACATTTACAGTTTTGCGCAAAGAGAGCTTAATGGGAGATGCGCTATCGCATGCTGCTTTACCAGGAATAGCGATTGCATTTTTAATTGCTGGCCGACAATTGGGCTGGTTATTAGTAGGCGCTGGTATCGCTGGATGGCTTGGCGCGCAGGGTATCCGAGTAATTACGAACACAACGCGCCTTAAGCAAGATGCCGCTATGGGTATTATCCTGACCACATTTTTTGCATTAGGTTTGACATTTTTGAGTTTTATTCAGCAATTACCAGATGCCAGTCAAGCAGGATTAGATCAATTTATCTTTGGGCAAGCCGCGGCTATTGTTCGGCGTGATGTTGAGTTAATTATCATTGTAGGCATTCTCGCGCTATTGGGTGTCTTACTTTTCTGGAAAGAATTCAAACTAGTCACTTTCGATAGAGAATTTGCTGGCGCAAATGGCTATCCTGTTCAGATATTAGACCTGCTTTTATCAACACTTATTGTGGTGGCTATTGTTTTAGGCTTACAGATTGCAGGCGTAATTCTCATGGTTGG
>DAOTWU010000067.1:0-5181 GCA_034435735.1 Anaerolineae bacterium
CGCGGATGAACGAGGGTTCAACTTTGTTGATGGCGCGGTAGAAAGTCTCTAAATCAACATCATCAAACTGCCCCGGAAATGCTTTGCGTAACTGTGGCAGCGCCCATTTCCAGAAGCCTTTGCTGCGCCCGACGATATTCTCCCACAAGCGCGACTGGCTTTCGTGCACACCGAGCGACGTGCCACTATCAAGAATTGTGCCATCAAGCTCTGGCGCAACGCCTTGCTCATAGAGACCGTGCCCTGCTTCGTGCATCATACCAAACAAGGCAGGATTAAGGTGGTTCGGGTCAAAGCGGGTGGTAATGCGCACATCGTTGCGGGAGAAGTGTGTACAGAAAGGGTGCACCGATTCGGCTTGCATGCCGCGTGAAAAGTCGAACCCGTATGCCTTGATGACACTTAAGGCAAATTCGCGTTGCTTAGCAATATCAAGTGGCTGGCGCAGTGGTGCATCGCTGACACGGTCTTTAACTTCATTAATGGCGGCAATCAACTCAACAAGCGCAGGTTTATGAGATTCGAAAATCTCTTTAACCTGTGCAGTGGTCATGCCATATTCATATTCGCGCAACAACGCATCGTAGGGATGCTCTCCACCACCGCGATATTCGGCTTCTTGCCGCTTCATATCCACAATACGCTTCAGGGTATCGCGGAAGGCGGCAAAATCGGCGGCTTCACGCGCTTTTGCCCATTCACCATGCGCCATGGCAGTAAGGCGTGTCATCTCGGCCACAAATTCCGATGGCAATTTCACCGCTTCGTCATAATCACGGCGCGCAATCCGTACCATACTCGCTTCGTCGCTATCGTAATCCGCGCCATTTAATTCTGCTTCAGCCTTTTCTAAAAGCTCAGCTGTCTTTTCGCTGACAAATTTTTCATGCGATAGCCGCGCCAATACCGAGAGTTGCGTTGCGCGAGATGCCGCTGCGCCCTCTGGCATAGCGGTCTCCCGATCCCAATCCAAGACAGCGGCGGCCATGCGCAAGTTATGAATATCGTTGAGGTGCTGCAATAAAGCATCGTAGTGACTACCCATAAGATTATCCTTAAACAGAGCAAACTAATCATACACATGCAATGCTGCTAGAGTACAGAAGTTCGCCGAAAGTGCAAAGAGGGAAGTTAAATGACTGCGCAAAACTCACAAATTTTTCTGGGTGGTAGTGAATTCGTCAATAAGCTGGTAAGCCTGTTCAAGGCTATGAACGAGGTAGAATTTGCGTTTATGAACGAGCTTATCGTAAATGGTGGCAAAAACATCGTATAGCACATGCACAAAGGACTTATTGCCGATAATAATGATTAGTCCTACTTGTGAGTGCTTTTTCTGAAGGCGTTTGCGTGCTTGTGTGATAATATCTGTTGGCAAGCCATGAGATTGGCGCATATCATGAATGGTATGCACAATATGATTAACAGTAGCAATCATATCGAGTGTTTGCTGGCGGGCTTGCTGGTTCTCTTCCCATGTCCAACGGTCTAAATAGGTGATACGTATAGCCGTCTTGTCTTCGTTATCCCACTCTACAGATATAGGCATGAAGCGACTCTCTTTATACCAAATTCCCCATTTCATCATATCATATTTATTCAACCCCGTAGAACACAAAACAAGTCTATAATTAAGCTTATGAGAGCGCTAATTTTGTTTATATTCTTGTTTTTATACATTGCTATATCATCAGCACAAGCAGATAACGCTTTTGTTTTAGGCGATTGCCCTTTTTATTTGCCATCTGGCGAAGTTACTGGAGATAGCATCCAGTGTGGTATCGTCAATGTGCCCTTATGGCCAGATGCGGAACAAAGCGTGAAGGTACAACTAGCAGTTGTGGTGCTTAAAGCTATATCACCAGAAGAGCAAGCACCTGTTTTTTACCTTGCTGGCGGCCCCGGAGAAAGTGGGCTATATGATTACCCATTCTGGCTCTATCACCCATTACGCCAGCAACACGATATTGTGCTAGTTGATTTACGGGGCACAGGAATCTCATCGCCACAGCTCATTTGTATAACATGGCAAACAGACGTTTGTTATGAAACTTTGAGCGAAACTGTTGATTTGAGCGCATTTTCAACGGCATCGTTGGCGGCAGATATTCCAATCATCATTGAAGCGTTAGGATACGAACAAGTACATCTTTATAGCATTTCGTATGGGGCACAGGTCGCCTTATCGGTTATGGAGCAAGCTCCACATCTGGTCAAGAGCGCCATTTTTGACGCTCCATTGCCCCCCAGCATCAATCCTAATGCGCACATTGCTGCGAATTTTATGCGGGCACTGCAAACGCTTATCAACGATTGCCAAGCGGATATACTCTGTTCCAACCTCTACCCTGACTTGCAACAGGTTTTAGACTCTACCTACCAACAAGTAGGGTCAGCCCCTCTTCTGTACGATATTTACACACTTAATGACCTTGATTTGCTTATTCATCTGCACAATTTCTTGCGGCAGGGGCTAGTTGAGTATATTCCCGCCATTATCTATGAGATACAGAATGGGCAAACATCCACACTGGAGCATGTGCTGAGTTCACCACCAGCGGCATGGCCAGATGAGATTTATGCAGAGGCGATAGCCAACTATTTGAACAGGCAAGGAAACACAGAGGAAATTTTGGCGCTATGGGAGAGTCTGCCGCTTTCGAACCGCATCACCATGACGCAGGATATGTTTTATGGTGAGCTGAACGAATTTTCTCAAGGGCTTTATAACACCATTATGTGCCGCGAAATAGTCCCGCTCAATACCCCTGATATAGCAATTAGTAGCGCATTCTCTCCTGAACTGACACGCGCAATAACCACTATTTTCAAATGGGATGATATGATTTGCCAGTTATGGCCAGTAGAGCATGAGTTGAGTAGGCTGGATTATATTCGCCCTACAACACCTGTGCTCGTCCTCTATGGACGCTATGACCCAACACTTTCGCCGTCGTGGATTGAAGCATTCGCGCAATCTCTGCCCCAAAGCACGCTTATTCAGCATAACGGTGGGCACGGGGTGCGCTTAGAGCAGCGCTGTATTTGGGAGAATATCATCATCCCATTCTTAAATTCACCAGAGAGCGCCCAAACACAAACATGCGAGCAGTCATTGCACTGGTATGTATCTCCCAACTAAGGCCGCCAGTCCATTGGAATATCAATAGCAACATCATCTGTGAGCTGGTATAACGCCTCGCCAGCCAAATCAACCAGATACATATCGGAGATACCATCTATGTTGCGCAACACAAGCAACAACGCTCCATCAGGCGACCAGACAGGCCAACCAACTTGTTCAATCTCAGCCTGTACCTCGCATGTTGTGTTGATAACCTGTAGCGATAACTGTCCCTGATTTTGAGAGAAAAAGGCAAAAGCTTGGCCGTCAGGTGACCAAGCTCCCCAGAAAACAGCGGCATGCTGCTGGGTTTCTGTTTGGCAACGAACGGTGCGCATACCAACATCTAGCAGGGTCAACGCCCACTCATCTGTTTCCTGTGTGTCATCTTGCGCCCAATATGAGAGCGTTTGCCCATCTGTTGACCAACGTGGATACCAATAACCCGTTGCTGGCGTGTTCGCTGTAACAGGTTGGTGCTCGCCACCAGATGGTGAGACAAAGTGAATCTCCCGCTTATCACCTCGACGATTTAAGGCAATCAATTCGCCATCAGGCGACCAAGCGGCATGACCGCTGTTCGCTAACGGATAGAGTGAGCCATCTAAATCAATCACCAGCGCCACACAGTCCACAACTTGACCGCAGCGAGTGAAGACAAGACGCTGGCTATCTGGTGACCAACTCGGTTCGCCATTAATCAGGCCAGGTGTTAGACGATGCGCATCTGCCCCATCAGCCTCCATGATATATAAGCCATCATGCTCATCAGAGCCGCGAACAACAAAAGCGATATACTGCCCATCGGGAGAAAATGCTGCCCAAGTTTCGCTGAGGTTATTCTCCGTAAGGCGTTGGACGGCCTCTCCATTGGCGGGCATGGTATAAATCTCTGGCGAGCCGTCACGGGTGGAAAGAAAAAGGATCGTTCCTGTGGGAGATAATGGAGCATCCTGTGCCCACGCGCTATAAGCACTCAATAATCCCAGCACCAGAATGAGGAGATAACGGCGCATCAATCCCACTCCTATCTGATAAGCAATCACGACATGATTATAGAGCGAACTCCTTACAAATTAAAAACTAGACGGCCATAGCACAAGAGCAAAGCTCTGCGGTATAGTGGAAGCGTATTCAAGACCTAGAAAGGTGAAATTTATGAGTGCAAAAGCAGACGGCGAGCGTTTTCTCGCCGAAAATGCCAAGCAAGAGGGTGTTCAAGTTACGCCAAGCGGCTTGCAGTACACAGTGATTCAAGAAGGGAATGGCCCCAAGCCTAGTGCTTCTGATGTTGTAGAAGTGCACTATCATGGCACATTCATCAATAACAAAACATTTGATAGCAGCTATAATCGCGGTCAACCCGCTAGCTTCCCCCTTAACGGTGTTATCCCCGGCTGGACAGAAGGCCTGCAGTTGATGTCGGTTGGCTCTATCTATAAGTTCTTCATTCCGCCACATCTGGCTTATGGTGAGCGTGGTGTGCCTGGCGCAATTCCGCCAGATTCTGTGCTCATCTTTGAAGTTGAACTACTGGCAATTAAATAGTGGTTGTAATAGGCGCTTGTCCTTGATAAGCGCCTTTTTAATTTCTGAAATAGTTTGTCAAAGGATTAAAAATATGCCCACAATTTTACGCACTCCAGATGAACGTTTTGCCAATCTGCCTGACTATCCTTTTGAACCGAACTATGTTGAAGTGAATGGCCTACGGGTGCATTATGTCGATGAAGGTGAAGGCGAGGACGTGATTTTATGCTTACATGGCGAACCCACATGGTCTTATCTATATCGCAAGATGATACCGCCATTAGCACAACGCGCCCGCGTCATCGCGCCAGATTTGATTGGGTTTGGCCGTTCTGACAAATTTGCGGAGATAGAAGCCTACACTTATCACATGCACCATGATGTGCTGGCTGGATTCATCGAAGCACTAGACCTGCGGCATATTACGCTCGTTTGTCAAGATTGGGGCGGTGTCTTGGGTTTGCCCATTGCCACAGAAATGCCGGAGCGTTTTGACCGTCTAGTGATTATGAATACATTCTTGCCCA
>DAOTWU010000068.1:0-6196 GCA_034435735.1 Anaerolineae bacterium
CAGGCCGTGCAGCATGGCGTCATCGAGCTAGCTGGCCGCAAACCCGCCTTAGTCGTCTCTGGTATTAACTATGGCGAGAATATGGGCAATGGCGTGACCATCAGCGGCACAGTTGGCGCAGCATTAGAAGGCGCAAGCCTTGGTGTGCCATCGCTGGCGGTCTCCCAACAAACGCCGACTGAACTACATCTGAGCTATTCCAGCGATGTCGATTTCACCGCCGCGGCGCACTTCACCCGCAAATTTGGCTTGTGGCTTATCGAAAATCGCAATTTGCCTGATGATGTTGACGTGTTGAAAATCGATGTGCCTTGGGGAGCAACGCCCGATACTGATTGGCGCATTACCCGCATTTCGCGCCGTCGCGTTTACTGGCCAACCCGCCCCGAACGTGTTGCCTTGGGGGATGCTGGTCAAATGGGGTACGAGTACCGCGCCGACCCGTCACAGGCCGAGCCGAATTCCGATGTCTATGCGGTATCGCATGATAAAGTGGTGTCGGTCTCGCCGATGAGTCTTGATATGACCTCCCGCACAGATTTGTATCGCCTGCAGCTCATTTTGGCGGGGCGGTTGCGCTATCGCGGAGAGAACGGCGCTTAGTGCCATCCCCTTCATGCAGCATTTGGCGATGTGGGCTTATAATAGAAGCTGCTCGCTAAATTTGCATTAGGGGACAATCTTATGCAAAAATTCAGTTTGACCGCGCTACTGGCTATCTTTCTGCTGTCAGTGGCTATCATCACCCCTGCCATCGCGCAGGATTACACCCCTGTTTTTGAAGAAGCCGCCTGCCCGTTTGAACTCGCCATAGAAGGTGAGCAGGAAGGCGTCACCTATAGTTGTGGTTACCTCATTGTGCCAGAAGACCGCTTCAACCCAGACGGTACACAAGCGCGTCTCGCTGTTGCCATTATCCGCAGCACCAACCCCGCCGCACCACCTGACCCGGTGATTTATCTCGAAGGCGGCCCAGGCGGTAGTGCGCTCTCTGCTGTGGATTTCTGGTTTCAATCTGGCTTGCGCGCCAACCGCGATATTATCCTCATTGACCAACGGGGTACAGGCTACTCTACGCCCTCATTGAATTGTCCAGAATATGAAGAAGATATAGAAGATCCTGTGACCGCCTGTCGCCAGCGTTTACTGGCTGAAGGCGTCAATATCGCCGCTTATACCAGCGCTGCCAACGCCGATGATATTGCCGACCTCGCCCGTGCGCTCAATCTAGAGGCCTATAACCTGTTTGGCGTTTCCTATGGCACACGCCTGGCGCTTACGGTGCTGCGCGACCATCCAGAGCGGGTGCGTAGTGTCATTATTGATGCTGTTTACCCGCCGCATGTGAATAGCCTGAATGACCAATCTGTGCTTGCCTATAACACCTTTGAGACACTTTTCGCCGATTGTGCCGCTGATGCTGAATGTGCTGCTGCTTTCCCAAATTTGCGCCAGCGCTTCTATGACTTGGTGGCGCGCTTGAATGCCAATCCCGATATTGTCACCGACCCCGAAACGGGCGAAGAGTTGGAGATTAATGGCGATGCCCTGGTATCCAACCTCTTCGATATGCTTTACGATACTTCGATATTGGCCTATCTCCCCGCGACGATTGATGCTTGGACGCGCGGCGACTATTTCGTCGATTACTATGCTGAAGGCAGTGCAGCGGATGGGGGCGGCGATGATTTTGAACAGGCGCTGATGGAGTATCTGGGATTTGATAATGTCGATGACCTTTACGACTATATCGACGGCCTCAGCGATGAAGAGTATGATGCGTTATGGGAAGAAGTCTTTGGCGAAAGCGCTTACTTCTCCGAAGAAGAAGAGCAGGCGCTCATGGACTATCTTGGCTTCACCGATTATGACGCTTTTGTTGATTATCTCGACAACCTCAGCGATGAAGAATATAACTTACTGATCGAAGAAGTTTTCGGCGGTGGGGAAGGGATAGACGGCGATAGCGAAGGCATGTTCAATAGCGTTGAATGTAGCGAAGAAGTGCCATTTAATTCTATGGAAGCCGTTCAGCAAAGTCTCGCAGGTATTCCAGAGGCTATCGCGCAGGGGCTAGTCTTCACCGTCGAAGGGACGTTTGATGATTGCGCTAAATGGAATGTGCCACCCGCCGCAGAATCGGAAAATCAGCCAGTTGTGAGCGATGTGCCGACATTGGTGCTCTCTGGACGGTATGACCCCATTACGCCGCCATCGTGGGGGCAAGCTGCCGCAGACTACCTCAGCCGCAGCTATCATTTCGTTTTCCCCAATACGGGGCATGGCGCAGTAGATAGCATTCCCTGTGCCACGCAAATTGCGCTGGACTTCCTCAACAACCCGCAGCAACCACCTGATAGCAGTTGCATCAGCACGCTGACACCGCCAGACTTCTACATACCCTAAATAACCGTAAGGGGCGAACCGTACTAGGCTCGCCCCTCTTCATTTATATTATATGGGTTTAGCTATAGGCAGTTGGGGGTTATTTGTTCCCGCGGCCATTGCCGCCGCCGTTACCACCACCGTTACCGCCACCATTTCCGTTACCATTGCCGCCGCCGTTACCGCCACCGTTGCCGCGGCCATTACCATTACCGTTCCCGTTGCCATTGCCGCCGCCATTGCCGTTCCCGTGACCATTGCCGTTGCCATGGCCGGGGCGGTCGCCATCTTCGTCGTTCCATGGTTGGTGGCCACGCACGCCGCGTATATCTTGCGGGCTTACGCCAGCATCGCGCAAAATCTGCCCCCAACCTTGTCCGCTGGAACGCGCATCTAGTAGTGATTGGAAGTCCAGGTCTGCTGTAGCGCTCACCGCCAACGCGCGGGCAATCTCTCCGAAGCCGAAGCCGTTACAAAACGCCTCCATGACCGTGGCGTAATCAACGCCGAACTCTTCCGCAATGCGAGAGCCTGCCGGATGTTCAGCGTCAGGCGTGCGGCAGTAAAAACCTTGCTGCTCGCCAAAGCTGTCATCGGGTTCAGGTGTCATCTCTGGCTCTGGTGTCATTTCTGGTTCGGGCGTCATTTCCGGCTCTGGCGTCATCTCCGGCTCTTCATCCATGCCCTCTTCATCAATTTCTAAGCTGAGCGCTTGGATCGTGTCTTCATTGAGAGCGACGCCGGTCACTGTCACCATATCGCCTTCGTTGAGTGTGGCGGGGATGAAAGCGCCGGCAGGGGCGATGATGAAACCATCAACAATAATATCGCCATCTTCATTAAAGCTCACTTCGCCGCTAACGACGACGAATTCCCCTTCTTCTGCTGTGGTGTCCGTTGAAGTATCTGTCCCATCCTGTGCCATAAGGGGTATGGCTATGGCCAATAGGGCGAACAAACATAATGCGATGATAAAGCCCTTTTTATGAAACATGCGTATTCCCTCCTGAGGCTACAGCCCCATAGTGCGTGTTTTTGAATACCCAAAAGGATATATTCAGTCTATATCTATACCGCTTTCACGAGTAAAAAGTTATGGTTATATGTAGGTTTATGTAGATTTTAGGAGGTTTTAGAAAGGGCAACCGCTTGGGCTGCCCTTGTTATTTTATGCGTTGGTTGCCTGTGCCAGCATGGACGAAGCGACGCGATACACCTCTCCAAGCAGGTCGGCGACATAAGTTGTTGGGTTGCTCTCAGTAGAGAAGTGGCTATAAGGCAACGTGCCGCCGGGCGTGCGCCAGTTGGTGTTCCATGTGAACACATCAGGAATATGCTTCTCCAACCCTTCTGGAACAGGCCAGGCGTAGAAGTAGAAATACGGCTCGCCAACATCGGGCGTGCCAGGCGAGAAGCCGATGTTAATTTGCGGGTCTTTGTGTTCATCCATCCCGTCTAAAAACCACAGCGTGCTGAGGTCAAAGCCGTGTGGCCACAGGGCGATAGGCGTTTGCGCCCCCAACATCCGCCCTTTTACAATCGCCAGTATTTGGTACATGCGCCACTGCACATGGGCGAAAAGCGCCGCCTGTTCACTATTGAACTTAAAGGGTGTTGTCTCGGTGATTTTCTTGCGGTCAGGTTCAAACTCTAGCCCTTGGGCAGCAAATGCTTGGAATACCGCATCGAAGAAACTGGTTTGATGATGCCCCACCATTGAAATGGCGAACGCTTCTTCCCCATCACGCACATAAACGATTGCCCCACGGGTATAGTGCAATTGTAACTCCCCGCCAAAGCTCAAACGCCCTGTTGTCGCACCATATGCTGTCGGAATAGTGCTATAGTGCAGCTCTACGGGCAGCGGTTCTGTGCCTAAAAGGCGCGCCGCCCGCAATATCTGAATAGCTTGGTGCAAACTTAACTTGGTGGCGCTCCAATCTGGCAATACTGGTAATTGCATGATGAACTCCTATGCGTTCTCCGTCTGTTAAAACTGGAATAATCCCAGCGTAGCATCAAGCGCCAACACCTGCCACGCGCCCACGGCGAAAATGACGATTTCGGCGATGATCATCACGAGATTTTGCCCCTGCTCAACGCGGAAACACGGGTTCACCGAATTATAGCGCTTTTCATCGTAGTCTTTGGGTTTTGCCCCCGCTGTGAGTAAATAATTGGCGTTGAGCAAGATGGCAACAACCACCGCCAGTGGGGTTAAAAAGCCCAGCACCATGCCGATGCCTACTGCCGCCTCGCCCAAGACTACTAGATAAGGGAATACAGTGGGGTTTAGGTTAATGAGCTTGCGGATAGGGGCAACCACCGCTGGCCACGGGTGGTTATCTAGCAAGCTATTTGTCCAGCTCATCATGCCAGTTTTGACAAATTTGGGGTATTCCTTATGGAGGACACTCTTAATCCACCACAGGCCGATGACGATGCGCATGATTTCAATCCAATGCATCATTGTGAGATTTTCAGACACGAACATGATACGCCCCTTTCAGGTTTTTACTTGTTAATGGGACGGGGTTAGTGGTGCAGGTCTTTCGTCATACGCTTAAGAAAAGTGTGTGCGCGGTCGCTCTTCCAACTCGCCATCCACGTAAATATCCAGCTTTTCGTTATAAAATGCCAAGAGGCCGCGAATTTTATCCAGCCCATCGAACGGGTTCATATAGCCCCAAACGTAGTTTTCATAAGTCTCACCATTCACCACAATAGACCAGTAATTGGCGAAGCCTTTATAAGGGCAGCCCGTTCGCAGGTCAGTGGGCACAAGATACTGCGTGTTGACATCTGGCAAGGGGATGTAATAACGAGTGGGCAGACCAGTTTCAAAGAGTAGGATGGGGCGCTGCGTATCTGCTATCGTGACGCCATCCACTTCTACACGCACATGGCGGCTGCTGCGAATGGTATCCACCCGCACATAGGGATTACGGGGATGGATAAAAATCTCCTCGTCTTCTTCATACCAGTGATCAACTTTCTTCCATACGAAAGCGATATAATCGCTCAAATCAGGGCGATTATCTTGAGTTTGCGGGTATGTCCATGCGGCATTTTCTACAACGCTATTGCCCACCCGCACATGCCAAAATTGCGCTGTCCCGCGATAGCCACTGCTCTCGCTATGGTCAGAGGCTTCTAGCAAGTCGGTGCGGACATCGCCTTTGGGGAAGTAATACGTGAGTTCATAAGATGATTCAATCATCAGCATGGCGCGGCGGCTACTGGCGACGGTTTCCCCGCCGATGATCGCGCGGATGTGGCGGGCGGTTGGTTCAAAAATCCATTTTGCTTTTGCAATAGCTTTTGCCATGAGGCCTATCTCCTTAATTTGTCTACAGCACTTCTATGAAGCGCAGTAGTGACCAAATGATGAATAGAATGAGCAGAATTTTAGGCAAATTGGCCACCAGCCTCGCCGTTAGTGGGATGGAATAACCCGCTTTCCGCAGGTGATTGCTCAGTGTGTTGATAGATGGCTCGGTGAGGGCGCTGCCATCTGGGAGGATGATTGTCGGAACGCTTTCATATCCGTTGTTAATTTCGCGTACTCGTTGCCGCGCTTCGCTGTCGCGGTGAATGTCGATATAGACATAATCAACTTTACTGCGCTTCAATAGGGCGAGCACTGGCGGCACCATCGGGCAGGCGGCGTGGCCATAAACGATAACCCGTGCTTCTTCCATATATGTTCCCTTTGTATTTATTGTGCGGTATTCTAATCTCTTACCTTAGTTTATGGACGATATATCTTGCTACATCATTACGATATAGCGCCAATTTTTTGCAACTCGCC
>DAOTWU010000069.1:0-13182 GCA_034435735.1 Anaerolineae bacterium
GCAGTTTCCGGCACTGGCGGTGGCATAGTGATTGTGCTTGTAACCCGCTCTGGTACTTGAACCTCATGCAAGTGGTCTAAGGCTGCATCTACCGCTTGCAGGTTCATCTTGACGATTTCTTCGCCCTTTTTGCCATATGTTTTATGAATGGCATCTTTGATAGCTGCAATGGCTTCGTCTTTGGGCAAAACACCAGAGATAGCGAAGAAGCAGACTTGCATCACCGTGTTAATGCGTCCACGCATCCCCGCTTCCCGTGCCACTTGATAAGCATCAATCACATAGAAGCGTACATTCTTCTCAATGATAGCTTCTTGAGTTTCACGGGGTAATTGATTCCAAACATCATCTGGCCCGTATGGCGAGTTAAGCAGGAATACGCCACCTTCAGTAATGTTCTCCAGCACATTGAAGCGCTGTAGGAAAACAAACTGGTGACAGCCTACAAAGTTTGCTGTGCCTAGCAGGTATGTAGAGCGGATGGGGTGGGGGCCAAAACGCAAATGCGAAACGGTGACAGCGCCCGCTTTCTTACTGTCGTAGACGAAGTAGGCTTGTGCCCAGTTATCGGTATTTTCGCCGATAATCTTAATCGAGTTCTTATTCGCCCCAACAGTACCATCAGAGCCCAACCCGTAGAACAGTGCACGGATAACTTCGTCCGGCTCAATATTGAAGTTCGGGTCATAGGGCAAGCTGGTCTCGGTGACATCGTCATGAATGCCAATCGTGAAGTGGTTCTTCGGCTGTTCTGCCAGCAAGTTATCAAAGACCGCTTTCACCATTGCTGGTGTGAACTCTTTCGAGGATAGGCCATAACGCCCACCAACAACCAACGGCATTTCAGCAAATGGTGCTTCCCCATTGCCCACGCTTTCATAAAGTGCATTGACTACATCCAGATATAGTGGTTCGCCTGCGCTGCCGGGTTCTTTTGTGCGGTCTAACACCGCGATAGCGCGCACGCTGGCGGGTAATGCTTGTACAAAGCGTGTAATGTCAAACGGGCGGAACAGGCGCACTTTTAAGACGCCAACTTTTTCGCCCTGTGCGTTGAGATAATCCACCGTTTCATGGACGGCTTCCGCACCAGAACCCATCAGCACAATTACTCGTTCCGCATCTTCAGCGCCATGATATTCATAGATGCGGTATTGGCGTCCGGTGAGTTCCGCAAAGCGGTCCATCATCTCTTGTACAATGCCGGGTGTCGCCAAATAGAACGGATTTGCGGCTTCTCTTGCCTGGAAGTAAACATCAGGGTTCTGTGCTGTGCCCCGTATAAACGGATGCTCTGGATTTAATGCGCGCTCACGATGAGCTAAAATATCGGCCTCATCAATCATCGCCCGCATCACATCATCATCGATGAGCGCAATAGTGTTAATTTCGTGCGATGTTCTGAAGCCATCGAAAAAGTGAACAAAAGGCACACGTGCTTTTAGTGTCGCTGCATGGGCGATTAATGCTAAATCATGGACCTCTTGTACCGAGTTGGACGATAACAGCGCGAAGCCTGTTGCCCGTGCTGCCATAACGTCACTATGGTCACCAAAAATAGATAGGGCTTGCGCGGCGATTGAGCGCGCAGCAATGTGGAATACCGTCGGGGTGAGTTCGCCCGCTATCTTGTACATATTGGGCAGCATCAAAAGCAGCCCTTGCGATGCGGTAAACGTCGTTGTAAGTGACCCCGCTTGCAATGAGCCATGCACAGCACCTGCTGCGCCTGCCTCGCTTTGCATTTCTACTACAGAGGGGACAGTTCCCCATAAATTCGGCTTGCCTGCGGCTGACCAAGCATCTGCCCATTCACCCATTGGTGATGCCGGTGTAATCGGGTAAATGGCGATTACTTCATTTAATTTGTAAGCCACACGCGCCACTGCTTCATTACCATCAATGGTTGTGTACGTGTGTTCTTCCATTGTATAAACTCCGCCTGTCTACTAGGCGCTGATAAGATGGACATCCTCTTTTTTAATAGATATTGCCCGTTCACACAGCCGAAGTTCATCCCCTAAACCATAGATGAATGTCACATATTTCAGTTGACTTTGTGGCATAACGTAAAACTTTTATTAGATCCTATACGCCTCATATGTTTCTCTCATTTTCTACTCATAAAACCTATTTGTAATACTGAACAAAAGTTATACATTATATTTGCAAGCTTTACTAAGCTTTATTCGTTCAAGTGAAATTGGAGGCTGTTATGAAGTTTTTCCGTAAGTTCTCGCTTCTGTTTGTTGTGCTGGCTTTGTTAGTAGTGCCAGCCATCGCGCAAGATTCAATGAGTGATGATGAACTACTCACTATCGCCGATATTGTTGTTGCATCTGCCACTGCTGAAGAGGGTGCCGAATTCACCACATTATTGGCTGCAGTGCAAGCTGCTGATGAGGCAGTGCTAGAGGCACTGAGTGACCCCGAAGCTGAATTAACTGTATTCGCGCCCACCGATGAGGCTTTTGCCGCGCTCATCGAAGCGCTTGGCGAAGAGGCGTTCAACGATATTCTGGCGGATACCGAAACACTAACTAACATCTTGCTCTATCATGTCGTACCAGGCGTTGTCATGGCTGAAGATGTTGTCGGTCTAGAAGATGGCACCATGGTAGATACCCTGTTAGATGACAACTTTATCACTGTCACATTTGATGACGATGGTAATGTGTTTATCAATGATGCCCAGGTTATCGTTACTGATATTGAGGCAGCTAATGGTGTTATCCACGTTATCGACGCAGTCCTCGTGCCCAGCGAAGACACAGCTTATCCCACCATCGCCGACATTGTTGTTACATCTGCTACTGCTGAAGAAGGTGCGGAATTCACCACATTATTGGCCGCAGTGCAGGCCGCTGATGAAGCAGTGTTAGAGGCACTGAGTGACCCCGATGCCGAATTAACCGTATTCGCGCCAACCGACGAAGCTTTTGCCGCACTCATCGATGCTCTTGGCGAAGATGTGTTCAACGATATTCTGGCGGATAGCGAAACCTTGACCAATATCTTGCTCTATCATGTCGTACCAGGTGTTGTTATGGCCGAAGATGTTGTGATGCTTGAGAATGAGACTGCCGTTGACACCTTGCTTGAAGGTGACCCAATCATCGTCACTTTTGATGATGATGGCAACGTATTTGTTGATGGCGCACAGGTTATTGTAACTGATATTAAAGCAGCTAATGGCGTCATCCATGTCATCGACGCAGTCATCGTGCCTGATGGCGAATAATTTCTAAAGTTCCGTCCCCAACACTACCTTCCTGTGGAATGGTCGGGGTTGAGAAGCCCCGACCAGTTATTCTGAGGTAACTGATATGAATCGTGAAATCATTGTTCAAAATTTATCTAAACACTATGGCAATTTTGCTGCAGTCAAAGATGTATCATTCCATGTCAAAAGTGGTGAAATCTTTGGCTTTTTAGGCCCAAATGGCGCTGGTAAAAGCACCACAGTCTCTATGCTCACTACGCTTATTCTTCCCACATCTGGCGAGGCTATTGTTGGTGGTTATGACGTTGTTCATCAGGCAGCAGCAGTTCGTCGTATTGCTGGCGTTGCCCTACAAGAAATAGGTCTAGACCCATTGATGAAACCAATGGAATTGTTGACGATACAGGCGCGATTATTTGGGGCGTCTCCTCAACAGGCGCGCCGTCGTGCAATGGAGTTAATTGAGCTTGTACGTCTGGATGATGCGGTAGACCGTCGTGTTGGCCAGTATAGCGGTGGAATGCGCCGCCGCTTGGATTTGGCTTTGGCATTAGCTCATCAGCCATCAATCTTGTTCCTCGATGAGCCAACGACCGGCCTTGACCCAGCAAGCCGCCGTGATATTTGGAACGAGGTTCGCCGCCTCAATCGCCAACAAGGGATGACTATTTTCCTAACAACACAGTATCTTGAAGAGGCGGATGAACTTGCCAACCGCGTGGCTATTATTGATGGTGGCTTAATTGCGACAGAGGGCGCACCTGCTGAGCTAAAACGTAATCTTGGCGGGGAAGCGATTAATCTTGAATTGGCTTCCTCTGAAGAGGTTGCCCGCGCCCAAGCAGCGTTATTAGAGATAACGTCACATCTTCAATCGGATGGGGTATCGCTCCGCATTTATCTTGAAAATGCAGCCACTGCCGTTCCAATTGTCGTGAGCCGTTTACAGGAAATTGGCATAACCCCGCGCTCTCTGACGCTTACTCAACCGACACTAGATGATGTTTTTCTGAAGGTTACCGGCCAGAGCATGGCCAACGAGCAAACTGCAGCTGCTTAACAGTCACAGTTCGTTTATCTTATTTGTAGAGGTGTAATAATGACTTCCATAACCCAAACTCAAGAAATGACTAATCTCACAACGTTCACCCCATCTGATGAATCAAAACCATCCATATCGTTGTTTTCACAAATTGCAATGATAACTTGGCGCAATCTCTTGACAATTATTCGCACTCCCTCAGCCGTTGTGCCGACACTACTCATCAGCGCCTTTTTCCTCTTTGTCTATGATGCTTCTTTAGGGCGTGCTGCGGGTTTTCTACCTGGTCTGAGCGATAATAGCTATCTTGGTTTTATCCTACCTGTGTCTATCGTCAGTGCTGCCCTTAGTGGGGCGGGCGTTGCTGGGCAATCTGTGGTGCGGGATATTGAAAATGGCTATTTTGACAAATTGCTCCTCACCCCTATTAGCCGCATTGCATTGCTTATGGGGCCAATTCTAGCTGGAGCGATTGTGCTTGTCTTCCAAACAGGGTTGGTGATGCTTATTGGCCTTTTGATGGGCTTACAGCCAGCAACGGGTTTTGTTGGTGTCTTGACAGTTTTGGGGTTAGCGCTTTTGCTGGGGATAGGGTTTGCCGGATTTAATGTGGCCATTGCTTTACGGAGCGGTAACGCTGCTGCAACACAGGGTGCGTCTTTTCTCTTCTTCCCGTTGACGTTCTTAACGGCTACCTTTGTGCCAGTGGATTTGTTAGATGGTTGGATACGTACTGCAGCCGAATATAATCCGATCACTTATCTATTGGAAGCAATGCGCGCTCTGATTAATACAGGGTGGGATGCAACAGTGCTCACACGTGGTTTGAGTGCTTGTTTGGCATTAGGCGTTGTTATGTTCGCTTTTGCCCTATTAAGCTTACGGGCACGAACCCGCCGCCGCTAGAGCATAGGATTTATCTCGCGCATCCATGTATCTAGCTTTTGTATAGCTTCGTGATAGGTGTCGCCCAGATATACACCTGGTGTTTGGTTTACTAATTCCGGCTTTTGGGTATAAATCCAGCCGCCAAATGCCACAATCGGGTTGCCACTTTGGGCGGCACTTCCCAAGTGTTGTGGCCATCCAACGAGTTCATTTGCGGTTGGCTCTGTCATAGCTGTAATCACTACTATCGCAGGGGATGTATCTGCTACAAATCGCGCCATTTCATCCAACGGTACGGCTTGTCCAAGATATACCGTTGGCCAGCGTAATTGTCGCAGCAACAAGTTTAGTATCAACAGTCCCCCCTCATGCCACTCATCTGGTGCCGCACATAGCAAGATAGGGGCTACCGGATAGGCCATAGGCGCATTTTGCTGCCAAAGCAATAGTCGTTGCCGCAGATAATTGGTGGCAAAATGTTCAGTGGCTACACTAATATCGCCCCGCAACCACGCCTCGCCAATTTCCCTAAATGCTGGGCTGATAAGTCCGATAATAATATGCTCTAGTGTATTAACGGCCAGCACTTCGCCGATAATCATATTGGCTGCTTCTATATTGTGCTCATAAAGGGCACTGAGCAATGCTTCAAGATAAGATTCAAGTAAACCTTCTGAAGATATGTTTATACTTTGAGGCGTGGTCTGAAAAGAGGAGTATGCCGCTCTTTGTATTGGTGCAATGGGTAACCGCCCTTCATTTTCCATGTGTTCTAGGGCTTTTATCGCTTGGCTTATCTGCATCCCACCATCAACCCGCTGCTTCACCCACTTTAACCGTTGCACTTCTTCTTCTGAGTATAGGCGATGCCCGCCGGGAGTTCTCGCAGAGCGTGGAAAGCCATAACGACGTTCCCAGATGCGCAAATTGTTTTCTGGAATACCAGTCATGCGGGAAACAACACCAATATTATATAAAGGCGCTTCACCTTCTGGTGGCAGCGGTGATTTATTCATAACTATTTCTTTCGCTATCGCATTGCCGTAAGGTTAGTATAGTCGGCCTTGCCTTTTGTGTCTACATATTACTAACCAATACATAGACAAAACATATACGTATCGGCGCTAGCGTGGCATTAAATCATTGATGACTTGTTCCAGTGTATTTTCTAGCGTTTCATACGAAAAGTGCTTCAAGCCGATTTGATAGTTATGCTCTACAATGCGCTCACAAAGGGCATCATCGTCTAACAATTGCCGTGTTTGTGCTACGACTTCATCCGTGATGTCATAGTGAAATTCAACGGCTTTGATGCCTGCCGTTCGTATATCTGCCAAATATACCGGATAGGTATGTACAACAAATGGTTTACGGAAATACACCGTTTCTATTAAAGCATTTCCGAAGCCTTCAATAACGCTGGGGTAAGTAATGAGCCGCGCATGGGGATAAATGTCCCATAACGTGAACACTTTGTGCCCGTTACGCTCCCCCCGTACATCATCTACATAATCGGCAATGAACTTATAGCGAATGCCAGATTGTGCCGCCCGCTCTAATAGCCATTCTCCATAGCCGCCCGTTTCGTCGCCTTCATACCCTGTTATCAAGAGAATAACGCGCTCATCATTAAGTTTCTTCACCAGCTCAATGGCCTTTTCAATAGCTTTGCGCCGAACAACGCGCGTTGGTTGCAAGATGATGATGTCGTCATCACTCAAGCCAACTTCATGGCGAAAACTTTGAGTATAACTATCTGGTTCGGGAGGTGGCGTCTGAAAATCGAATACATTCGGGGTATATGTAGCGCGGATGCCCCTACGTGAATAGAGTTCTCGCTTAGCTATAGTGCTAATCACCAAATGCCGCACTGGTTCTAAATCGGGCGGGAAAGCAGTATCTAAAATATCACCGATGCCATGGACTAAAAATCGCTCTCGCTCCCAATAGAAATCGTGATTATGGCATATCAGTGGGATGCGCGTTCTCTCCACTAAATCCCGTATAGCGACGCCTAGCGCCAAATTCATGGGAATTGTAGAAGCATTTTGCGAAATGATAAGTTCAATGTTGTTGTCTCGAACCCATGAATCTAATCTTTCGCGCAAGTAGTCCGCCATTTCGAAAATTTCACGAAACAGCGAAGCTGGTGGCGATGCTGTTTGAAATGCGGCATCATGATGCGCTTGAGCTGTTGGGTGCTTGAAGTGCATTTCTGGCACTAAGACGCCCTGAGTGCCGCCATCCTGCAGTTCTCCAGCAATATAGAAACATTCATGCCCGCGCCTTTCCAAAACATGAACTAACTTTTCTGTTTCCAGGCTAACGCCATCAACGCCAGCCAATCGAGTAGCAATAAACCCAATGCGCATAATTGCCTCTTTCTAGTTTGATGCGGGCTTTAGCCACAGTATCTGATAAGGTTCGAGTATCACCTCTAGCCCTGTTTGAGATGCCTCATATATATGGCCAGTCAACAAGTCTCGCCATGTGCCATGTGTATCTGCCAGGGTTATAACTTCTCTTTCTCCGCGAACATGATGCAAAGCGAGTGCGCGCGCGCCATTAGGCGCTATACGCTCAATCGCAAAAACACCGCTACCAGCATTGAGTACCCGTTGCTGACCGAAAGGGTGGAATGCGGCTTCTTTTATACGTACTTCTAGCAAACGTTTATATGCGCTATATACTTTCGCCCGAATGCTATTCGAAGTGTTTAACGCATCTGTTAATGTATCTAACTTCAGCTTTTCTCGGTTAATGCTACGATTGTGCCCGGTCTGCTCAACGCCCTCATAGTAATTGCGGCTACCAAATAAACTATGGAAATAAATCCCCGGAACACCGACCACAGCCAATGCAATAGCTTGTGAGACAATAAACCGTTGCACCGCGAGGTTTGGATTTTCCTGTGTGATATTCGGATGTGTAATGGCATCAAAGTAAGAGATATTCAGCTCATATGGGCTTGGTTTCCCACCTTCTACACTGCGATAAGAAACTCTCCCACCGCGCTCTTGGGTTAAAGTGACTAGTTCCTCAATTTCTTCATCGCTTAAAATTCCGCTAACTGGCCGCAGCCCGATACCATCGTGAGAAGCTGTAAAGTTGAAGAACGTTGTCGTATCGCTAATGCGTTCCAACTCCGCTGCCCAGTTGTTTAAGTGAGTTGCGTTTCCTGTGTGTAGCGTGTGTAAAACGAGCGGGGGTAGGGGGAATTGGTATACCATCTGTGCTTCATTGTTTCCATCACCGAAATAGGAGATATTCTCCTTATGGGGCACATTGGTTTCAGTAATTAACAAAACATGTGGGGCAACCGCGTCCAGCACATCGCGCATTAACTGAATGATGAGATGTGTCTGCTCTAAATGAATGCAGCTTGTTCCCAACTCTTTCCAAAGAAAAGCAATAGCATCCAATCTGATTAGTGTTGCTCCTTGTTCGATATAGAACAATAAAATCTTGATCATTTCTAGCAACACTTCAGGATTTGCATAATTCAAGTCAATTTGGTCATCACTGAATGTTGTCCAAACGAAGCGTTTGCCATTTGCAGTGTCAAACTCTGTGAGTAGCGGTAATGCACGCGGGCGTACCACTTTATCTAGAAGCTCCTTAGGGGGCATGGTTTCAAAGTGAATAAAATAATCGGTATAAGGTGCTTCTCCCCGCAAAAATCCCTGAAACCATGCACTTTGCGCAGAGATATGGTTGAAAACGGCATCAAACATCAAACGGAAGTTTTTCCCTAATTGCCGTACGTCTTTCCATGTGCCGAATTCCGGCTTAACCGCCAGATAATCAATAACCGAGAATCCATCATCAGATGAGTAGGGGTAAAAAGGCAAGATATGTATGCTGTTGATAGTGGGGTAGATGGTATCCATCAAAAAGCGATGTAACGTACTTAGTGGCGATTCATTCTCTTTTTGCACTTGGTCAGCATAGGTGATTAGTACCACATCTTTTTCAGAGAGTTCATAAGGAGCGTTTTCTCCGCCATTGAACCCCGCTAATAGTGATATGAGTTGCGATGCAGTGTTTGCCCCTATTTCATCACCATAGATGCGAACGAGTTTGTCTATGATACGTTGACGTATATTTTCAGTGATTTGTTTTGTACCCATAGTTTTCGCCTTTCTGCGTTAATGTCATAACATAGCTTGTATTTTCGTTCAATAGGTTGCAGAAAATTCTCCTTAATTTCGATAACTTAAACGATTAATTGTGCAAGTTTTGTTGACACCCAAAACGTTTTCAGTTATAAAATGAGTAATCCGAAACGTTTGCAATTCGGATAAAAGTATGTTGCTGTATATATCGCAAAATATTTTTTAGGATTAAGGCCGATTTTTATGTCGCCTGTGACTTTAAAATCAATTGCCAAAGCAACAGGCTATTCTGTTACAACTGTCTCTCGTGCGCTTGGTGGCCATGCCGATGTAAATGAAGAAACACGCCGCCGCATTTTGCAAGCCGCGCGAGAAATGGGCTACCAACCTAATCTGGTGGCGCGCCAACTTCGTAGCCAGCGCACTTACACAATCGGCCTGATTTCCCCCAGTTATATGTACAGCCATGAAGATGATTTCTTTGCCTTGCTCATTAAGGGTATAGGTCGTGCTGCCGCCCGCCACCAATACGATTTACTTCTCAGTTCACATCTGCATGGCGATGATGAAATGGATGCCTATCGCCGTATTGTAGGTGGCAATCGGGTAGATGGTATGATTGTTGCCCGCACCTACCGTGATGACCCGCGTATTGCCTACTTGAAATCGTTGAATCATCCTTTTGTTGTTTCTGGACGGAATGCCCCCGGATTGCCGAATGACTTCCCCTTTATCGATGCGGATAGTCAATTAGGTATTCATATGATGGTTAGTCATATGGTTTCGCGGGGCTATCGAGAAATTGGCCTGATTTTACCTCCTGATGACCTTGCTTTTACGGGGTATCGTTTGGCGGGTTATCGCGATGGCTTGGCCGAAGCGGGAATTGCTTATCATGATGAATATGTCATCTATGGAGACCTTACCCTAGAAAGCGGTTATCATGCTGCTCAAACCCTTTTGGCGCGCGCTCCACAACTAACCGCTATTATCGCCGCTAACGACCTCATGGCACTTGGGGCGATGCGCGCTGTTCAAGAACAGGGCTTTCATGTTGGTCATGATTTTGCTATTGGCGGCTTTGATAATATCCCAGCAGGGCAACACACCTCTCCTTCGCTGACCACTGTGAGTCAACCCATTATTGAAATTGGCGAACGGCTTGCAGAGATGCTTTTTCAGATTATTGAGGGCGAAACGCCAGCAGATAATGGGCTTCTCATTGAACCTACGCTGCTGATACGTGCCTCAACTGATCCTTCACACAATCGATCATAGAAAGGAGGCGCTCTCCAATTCGTGTTGTTCGTAAAGGTATCACAATATCACTAAAGCAAATGTTTTATTTGGAGGTAAAGCAATGAATCACCGTAAATTGTTCGTTTTGGTCACTGTTTTCGCGCTTTTACTCTTGTCTCTCCCTGTTCTCGCTCAAGATGATGGCGAAATCACCATTACTTTCTGGTCTACAGAGTTTCAACCGGCTCGTGTAGAACGCCAGCAAGCCATTATTGACCGCTTTGAAGAGGCGCATCCCGGCGTGCGTGTTGAGCTTGTCGTTGCTGATGAAAATCTCATGGACCAACTGATGACGCTCAACCTCGCTGCTGGTACACCGCCTGATGTGGTTCTACACCCGCTACAACTCACGGCCAAATGGTATAACCAAGGCTTGCTCGATGCTGACTTTGCCACGGCAATCATTGAATCGCTTGGCAAAGAAACTTTCAGTCCTGGTGCGTTGGAACTGATGGAAGTCCCCGGTGAAGATGGTCGTTATGCCGCTATCCCCGCCGATGGTTGGGGGCAATTGTTGGTATATCGTCGTGACCTGTTTGAGGCCAATGGTTTAGAGCCGCCGACAAGCTATGACGCTATCATGACAGCGGCAGCTGCCCTGCATGACCCTGATAACAACATGATTGGTTTCTGCGGCCCCAACCATCCGGGCGAAGTATACACTTGGCAGGTCTTTGAGCACATTGCTCTGGCCAATGGTGCGAGCTTCGTAGATAACGATGGTAACATCACCTGGACTTCACCGGAAATGGTTGAAGCTATCCAGTTCTATGCTGACCTCATGACCAACTATGGCCCCACTGAAAGCGATTGGTACTGGCTGCAAACGCGCGCCGAATATCTCGCTGGCCATTGCGCTATGACTATTTGGTCACCATTCATCCTCGATGAAATGGCTGGCCTGCGCGATTCTGTGCTGCCCACCTGTGAACAATGTGCCGATGATCCGGCTTACATTGCCCGCAATACAGGTGTGGTTTCTGCGATTACCGGCTATAGCAGCGACGTGCCCGCAGCTTGGGGTAGTGTGTTTGCTGTTGGTCTTGTTCCCGGCGCAGAACCTGCCGCACAGGAATTCGTAGAATTCTGGATGACTGAGGCCTATCTGGATTCACTGGCTGTTGCGCCAGAAGGCAAATTCCCCATGCGTCGCGGCACGCCAGATGACCCCACCGCCTTTATTGAAGGCTGGGCAAATCTCGATGTTGGTGTAGACCGCAAAGCCCCATTGAGCGACTTCTATGATGAAGAAACATTGAACACCATCGTTCAAGGTGCTGATGGCTACATGCGTATGGGGTATGACCAAGGCCAGCAACTACTTGCCAGCGCCATCGGCTCGCAGTTCTTCATTCAGGAAAATCTAGTGGCTGTTCTCAATGGCGATTTAACCGCTGAAGAAGCAGCTGAAGAAATGCAAATCGCGACTGAAGATATTCAGGCCGAATTGAGTAGCGAGTAATCCTCTCTCAGAAAGGGAAGGGCGGACTGCGGTTCGCCCTTCTACGCATTATTTGCTCAACCAGTTAATGGTTTAGAGAAGGCCATTCCCATGCTGGAGTTTATTTTAACCGTTCTGATTTGGGCTTTGTTGGGTGGTGTGCCGGGTTATTATGTCGCTTATGTCCGCCAATATAACCCCCGCCATGGTGTCCTTGTTGGCGCATTGTTGGGCGTAGCTGTCGGCGTGTTTGGGGTTGGCTTGGGAGCAGTGCCCAGCGCCACTCATGCGGTTGTTATGCTGCTAGAGCTTGCTGTTATTATTGCTTTGTTGATTCCTCGTGGGCGCTTTGATGAGCAAGTCACAGCACGCGGGCGCATTGCTAATCTTGCCTATGCCTTATTGACCCCGACAGCGCTCATCGTCGTTGGTGTTGTTATCTTCCCCCTAATTTGGAATATTATTTTTAGCGTTCGCCCAATAGAAGTGGGTGACCTTGCCACTGTTCAGTTATTTGACTTGACAGATTTTACACTTGAAAATTTTGATAGCCAAATGGGGGTTCGTTTAGATATTATCCCCTGCGAAACGGATGAAAATGGCGCTTGTTTGGTAGATGATGAAGGGGAAATTCAATATGTGAACCCGCGCAACTATTTAGAGGGTTATCGCCGCTATCGTGCTGTGAATGAATTTGACCTTTTCGGTCAGCATTTTATTGTTGGTGTGCGCGATCGCGAATTTTACCCTATGATATGGCGCACTTTCTTCTATACATTGACCAGCACCTTATTGGCTATTTTGTTTGGCCTCATCGCCGCCCTCATTGTGCGTGACCGTTTTCCTGGGCGGGCGATTTTTCGCGGGTTTATCTTGTTCCCCTATATCGCGCCTGTGATTTCCGTTGCTTTTATTTGGCAAGTGCTTTTCAGCACGAATGGCTTCATTAACGGCTTGATGGGCACGAGTACCAATTTCCTCAGCACCCGTGACCAATTCTTAGGTATAGATATACCGCTTGTCATGGTTATCCTTTTCCAAACATGGCGCTATTTCCCCTTTGCCTTCTTGTTCTTGTTGGCGCGCATTCAGGCTATTCCCGAAGAGATGTATGAGGCGGCTAAAGTGGATGGCGCAACCCCTCTAGCGCGCCTTTTCTATATCACGTTGCCCC
>DAOTWU010000070.1:0-5383 GCA_034435735.1 Anaerolineae bacterium
TTGAACGAAGTGAAAGAGCATCTTAAGGTGCAGCAAGTGATAAGCCCTTATAGGGCTTGTGCAAGCCACCCGCTATGCGGGTGGTCTTGACATTTTGCTGAATGGGCATTGCGCCCCGCCGTCCTTCAACGCATAATCATCTTTATGAGCCGATTACGCTTTTTGTGGGTACTTTGCTGCTGTTGGATAATTAGCCTATCACTGGCACAGGAAGCGACGCCAGAAGTGCAAGATGGCGCGCTGGATTTTGGCGAGGCCGAAGTTATCGCCCTCAATGGCGTCGCCGAAGGGGAAATTACTGACCGCCAGCCGCGTTTGCTCTATGCTTTTGATGGATTGCGTGGCGACATTATCACCGTTCGCCTCGATGTGCTGAGTGGCGACTTGGACCCCGTCATGGCGATTTTCGATGCCCAGGGCAATATCTTCGATATACAGGACGATGCCAACGGCGAACTAGGCGGGCGCATCCTCACCCAAACGCTCCCTCGCAGCGACCGCTATTATATTTCAGTGGCGCGCTTTGGCTATGCGCTGGGCACGACGCGCGGCACATTCCAGTTAGAACTCGTCCGCGAGGGCGTTAGCTCTCAGCCAGGTAGCGTATTGCGCTATGGCGATTCCGTCATTCACACCATCACCAACAGCGAGCCGCAAGTGTACTATAGCTTTTATGCCGCGCGTGGCGACATTATCAATTTGCGGATGCAGCGCCATTCTGGTGACCTTGACCCCTATTTACAGGTCATTCATATGGAAAATGGCGACTTTTTCGTGGTGGCCTATAACGACGACGCCCCCGGTGACCAAGCTCCGAACGCCCTCATCAGTAACTTGCTGATTGAAGAGAGTGGCCTCTATATCATCGAGGCATCGCGCTATGGCCAATCAACAGGCACAACAACCGGCTCATTCGTGTTGACCATTGAGGCGGCGGCCAATAGCGGGCTGGGCAATTCAGCACAAGCCCCGATGGAAATCAGCTATGGCCAAACCGTAGAAAATACTCTGAGCGATGACCAGTACGAGCAGTTCTACACGTTTACCGCGCGTGAAAATGACCTCGTTACCGTTCGTATGGACCGTGCTGGCGGGCGTTTAGATGCGCTACTTGTGATTGCTGATAGCGCTTTACGCCCCCTCATTCAGGACGATGACAGCGGTGGCGGACAAAACGCGCTCATCGAGGATTTCCTCATCCCCTCTGACGGGCGCTATTACATCATCGCCACCCGCTTCGATGGGCGTAATGGTACAACCAGCGGGCGCTATCGCCTCATTCTCAATAGTCGCGGTAACGCTTTCGATAATGTGCCGCCAGAAATTCCGCGCATCCGCTATGGTATGACCGTGACGGATAATATTGACGATGCCGTCCCAGAACGCCTTTATGCCTTTTGGGGAGAAGCGGATGATGTCATCACCATTTCGATGAATCGCGGCGATGGTGACCTCGACCCGATGTTGCTCTTGCTCAATAACAACCAAGAGCGCATTGTGCGCGATGACGATAGCGGCGGCAACCAAAACGCGCTGATAGAGCGCTATTCACTGCCCTATACCGGCGTCTACTATATCAAGGCCACCCGCTACGATGGCACAACCGGTAACCCCAATACCAGCGGTAGCTTTATTCTGGTGCTAGCACAGCGCTTTGATTAGGGCGAATTGGGCTTGTTGACACCGTTACTGCTTAAACGTACAATGTTAGTGGGATAGCGACATAGTGGAGGCTAGCTTAACATGACTGAACAGAGCAGTGTGGTGAAAACTGAAGAATTTCCGGGTATGACCTATACCTTATGGGAAAACGGGATACATGAATTCGCTTTCAACCCAGAAACGGACGGTGAGGGCGATTACTTCTTCCCCCTCCTCACCGACATCCTCCGCAATACGGACCCGGAAGGGGTGAATTTGTATATCATTGATAGCCGCCACGCAGAGGGCAATGTCTCTATGCGCAACTTGGTGCGGCGCTTTCGCCAGCTTGATGTACAAATCCCGCACCGCGCCGCAGGCCGCACCGCTGTTTTGCAGCCCCCCAGCCTTATGGTGCAACTGGCCGATTTGCTGGTGAGCACGCTCGCCCCTGGCAAGGATAAAACGCGCTTCTTTGGCGATAAGCGCGATGAGGCAGTGGCGTGGCTATTAGAAGAGAAGCGTAAATTTGAGGAGCAGCGCAATCGCTAAGTGGCGGGCGTTTGCGCTTTTAGCTGTGCCAATCGCGCCTTAATCTGCTCTACAGCGATGGCCGCTTCTACATTGAAGTTATACATAGCGCCCTTGCCCTTATAGAACACGCCTACCAGATACAAGCCGGGATAGCCTTTCACCTCGCGCCCGTTGGGATGCGCCTCTAAATCGCGCAGCGGCCAACCCTCTTCATCGCATTCGTATTCAATATCCAGATAAGTATGCAGCACTGGCTGGTAGCCCGTCGCGGCGATGACTGCATCGAGTGCATATTGCTCGCCATCTGCCAAATGCGCCACATTACCCTCAAACCGCAGGGGGGCGGCCACTGGTTTCACCTTGCCCGCTTTGGCGGCGTCTATTAATTCGCGCCCACGATAGGGCACAGCAGACCCCGGCTGGCGGTCACTTGGTAATTTGAAGCCATAGCGCTCTTGGTCTTTATAGCGCGCCGATTCCACCTTATGCAGTAGCCACTGCCCCCATTTCTCTGGCAAGATGTCGGCAATCATCATCCAAACGTGTTTGGGTAAGCCATAAGGGTAGCGCGGGCGCATGATGATGCCGCTGCGTATTGAGATGAGCACCGGACTGGTGACTTGAGTTAAATCAACCGTAATATCGACGCCACTTGGCCCATTGCCAATGACCATCACCCGTTGGCCAGCAAAAGGCTCTGGGCCATGATAATCGTGGGCATGAATAGCTGTACCGGGGAACTCCCGCAGGCCGGGGATGTCTGGCCAAATTGGGTTGCCAAAGCGCCCCGTTGCAGAAATGACACAGGGATACCACGCTGTTCCCTCGCTGCTCTCTACCCGCCAGCCCTCGCCCTCTGGCGCGACGCGATACACCTCGACGCCGAGATGAATGTTGAAGTGGTACTCGCGGGCGAAGTCCAGCAAATACTGATGGTATTGCTTCCCGCTGGGGAATAGGCCATAGCGCAGTGGGAACTTTTTCGCCTTAAAGTGTGAGAAAAAGCGCGTTGTATTCAACCGTAATGACGGGTACAAGCTCGCCCATGTAGAGCCGATAACCTGCGCGCGGTCTATCACCCGGTAGCTGATGCCAGCCCGTTCCAATTCATAGGCACAGGCTAGCCCCGCCGGTCCCGCCCCAATAACGAGTACATCTTCGTTCATGACTTATTCTTCCTCTTGCGGCAAGGCTGTTGCTGTGCCAATAGCCAGCGGTTGCACTGGGCGCGGCAGCGCGGTGACCGTCAGTTCAAAGTTTTCGGCATCGGCAGTGCTGCGCGGCAAAATCGCCTCTAGCGTTGGCCCAACAAGGGCTTGCTGTGTTTGTGCCACTTCGGTATCAACCGCATCATACTCTTCTTGAGGGAAGGCAATCAGCCCGCCACCAATAGTCAATAGGGCGAGGGCAAACATGCCCAATACCAGAATGGCCAGCACATAGACCATCATGCGGTTTGAAGCGCGTACTTGTGCCGTCCGCACTTTGGTATGCATCGGCACATCTTGCACCAAGCGGTCTAATAACGCATCCAGCTCATAGCCAGCGCTAAAATCCACCGCTTCCAGCGCGGCGATGGCGGGCGGCGCTTCTGTTGGGCGCACGGTAATGGGGATAATCACGCCTTTTTGCCGCTGTATGCTGGCGATGGCTTGTTCGGTGGCGGGGTCGGTTAGAACTTCCGGCGATAGCAACAATAGCAGCACCGGCTTGGCCGGCTCAACATGGGCGCGTTTTAGGTCACGTTGTAAACGCTGTACTAGCGCTTCGTCTTGTGGTGCATAAGTGATATTGAGCATGGTGACTTCTCCACTCGGTTAATCTGTATAAGGCGCAATTGAGCGCAGATAATTGACGACATCCCAGCGCGCTTCAGTGCTCAACTCGCCCGTACAAGGTGGCAGGCTGCGCCACCCGTCTTCTAGTAAGATGGTGTATAGCTCATCATCGCGGCGATAGCGAATGCCGTTGATGAAGGCTTCATAATCGCGGTTTTCTGCTGTCCATGCGGCACAATACTCAGCAAAAAGCGCTTCGCCCCGCTGTAACGAGGCGGCATCGGGCAGGACAGTATTGATAATTGTCGGTGGTGGGTGAAGGGTTTCGGCATAGCGGCGGTTTTGCTCATCCAAGACCAGCAGCCCCGCCGTCATGAATATCGCCGTTGCAATGATGACGCCAAACGCCCACACCAGATTAAGCGGGCTGAGGTCTAACTTGTCATAAAGCTTGTGCGCGGCGGGGTAAAGCGCGAAGCCAATCGCCCCCAGTACCAGCAACAGCCCGCCATAGTGCCATAACGTCGCTGGCCTGCTGGCCAAAACTGACGCCCCTTCCTCAATATCCCACGCAAAGGCGGCGCGCGTCTTTGCGCCATTTTCCCAGACCACATCAACCACCGTTAACCACCTGTCGGCGCTGTCGATGAAATCGGATGCGGCCACATATAGCCCATCGTCGACCTGTTCCGCGGCCAGCCATTCGCTATGTAAATCGCGGGCGGGATTGGCGATTTGCATCCAGACCGCTTGTGCCTGTTGGGGCGTTTCGTCCTGCAATAGCACAATATCAAAGGTGTTGACGCCGGGGCCACCGGGGGTAATTGTTTGGGTGATGGTGAGGCCATCTACAGTTTGCTCAGCGTGTGGCGCTTCTGCTTGGTTATTGATGAATTCTGGCTGTGGGATGGGCGTTGCCGATAGTAAACCAACAGAGGCCAGCACAACCACCGCCAGCCCCGCCTCTAGCCGCAATGTCGCCCCAAAGTTTGCCGCCCTTTGGCTATGGCGGGCGATGAGGCGGCCTATTGGCGCGGGGAGTTTCGCTGCGATATTCATCTGTGGGTTTAACGCGCGGTGGTGCAAATAGGCGATATACAAGAGCAAGCCGACTAGTAACAACTTGAGCAAAAGGGCGCGCCCCCAAGTTGTTGTCACGACATCTTGGGGTGTGTAGAGCCATAATAGCGCGCTGAAGATGCCGCTAGCCACAACGATGACTACTGCCGCCGTCGCCCACCGCGAGAAACGGCGCATGACCACCTGAAGCGCCGCTTGCCGATTTTGTGCGTTATATGGGGCGAGGGCAATAGGTAACACCAGCACCAGCGCCATCAATCCGCCAACCCAAAACGCCACACCCAAAGCATGAAGCCAATCAAACGCCAGCGCCAACCACGGCCATAATAGTGCCCCTGGCGCATGGCTGA
>DAOTWU010000071.1:0-4139 GCA_034435735.1 Anaerolineae bacterium
ATAAAAAAGGGCGCGGTGTGCGCCCTCCAATTTTTGCTATTCGGTTTCTACGGGCACATCTATCGCCGCGTATTTTTTGACCACCGATTTCGCCACGCGAGAGCGATGCACTTCCGACGCACCATCATAAATGCGGAAGGCGCGTGCTTTCTCATACCAAACGCTAATTGGCAAATCTCGCGAGATACCCATCCCGCCGCAAATCTGCACGGCGCGGTCTAGAACGCGGTTCACCGTCTCGGCGATGAAGAACTTGCACATTGACGTTTCATCGCGCGCTTGTTCTCCTTGCGCCAATAGCCACGCTGCATGGTGCATCATCAGCCGCCCAGCGTGCAGCTCCATCTCAGAATCGGCCAGCATCCACTGAATGGATTGGTGTTCGCTCAAGCGGCTGCCGAAGGCTTTACGTCGCGAAGCATAAGCCGTCGCTATTTCCAGCGCTCGCTGCGCAATGCCCGTCCAGCGCATACAGTGAGTGAGCCGCGCCGGCCCTAGCCGCGCCTGTGCCAGCATGAACCCCTGACCTTCTTCGCCCAAAATGGCGCTATCGGGCAGGCGCAGGTTGTTATAGCGTATTTCCACATGCCCGCCGAAATCCTTGCCGCCCATTGTCGGCACGTCGCGCACAATCTCAATACCAGGCGCATCAATCGGCGCGAGGAACATCGTCGCTCCCTGATACGGGTGCACATCGGGGTTCGTCAGCGCCATGATAATCAAAAAGCTGGCCACCTCACCATTACTGCTGAACCATTTATGGCCGTTGATGACCCACTCATCGCCATCGCGTACCGCCGTTGTCCGCAGCATCTTAGGGTCACTGCCTGCGCCTGGTGGTGGCTCGGTCATCGAAAAGGCCGAGAAAATTTCGCCTCGCACCAACGGCGCGAGATAGCGCTCGCGCTGTTCCTCATTCGCGAACATATGGAGCAGGTGCATATTGCCCTCATCAGGCGCAGAGGCGTGAATGGCCAGTGGACCAATCATGCTGCGCCCTGCTTCTTCAAAAATGGGCACAATCTCTTGAAGGCTCAACCCCATACCACCCAGCTCCTTGGGCATGGTTGGCGCCCATAGCCCGGCGGCTTTGGCCTTCGCCCGCAGCTCTTGCAAGCGCTCTACGGTTAACTCTTCGCCGCTTTTCAACAGCTCAAGCTCTACAGGCACAACCTCGCTATCGACAAATTCGCGCACACGTCGCGCTATCTTTTTAACATGCTCTGGTATTTGAAAATCCATTTGTTTTATCCTTTGGTAAAAAATTTCTTCTACAAATAGGAGTATAACGCCAACACTGGCCGCCCGCAGCCAGTGGTCATAAAAAATCCCCCACATACAATTGTGGGGGATTGGAGGTATCGCCTCAGGGGCATTCATGGTTATTGCTGGGGGCAACCTTCTCCCTGAGGCTATCGGAGATATTATTGCCAGTAAGCGCTGAACACGTTTTCACTATTTACCAGTAGGCGGCTTTGCATGGTGCTTTCATCTAGCAGGAACACTGATTGCCCATCGCTATACATGACCAGTTGGTAAGCCACTGGCAGGTATTGCTGCACACCATCAACCAGCGCTTGCGGGCCATCTGTGCCATAGCGGTACAGCGTGCCATCGCAAACATAGTACAACGCCAAGTCATCAGGGGCGAACATTGGCGCAACACAGCCACCAGTCTCAGCTTCAGTCAAAAATTGCACTGTGCCGCCATCTAACCCCTTGAAGTGGATATTCAGCACACCATTCAATGGGCGCTCAAATGCCATAATGCGGCCAGTCATATCCACCGTTGGCGCAGCGGCATTCTCTAGGAGCAGGTTCAGGCTGCCATCTGTGAGATTGAGCTGGTAAATAGCAGGTGTATTGTTCTCATCCAACAAAGTGATGAGCACATCGCCATTGGGCAACCATGCCCCGCGGTAGGGCAGTAGCCGCCCGCCGAAGTCAAACGGCTGTGGTGTAGCATCGCCCTCTAGATTGACGAAATACAGTAGCAGTTGCCCCGCGTCATTATCTTGTAAGAATAGTAGGCGATTGCCATCTGGTGAGAGCGAAGGCAGCATAATGTCGCCAAAACGGCTTGCGGGCAGCGGTGTGGCTGTTCCGTCTTGAATACGATAGAAATGGCGGTCATCACCTTCGGACACTTCAACGATAATTTGCGGCGCAGGTATCGGGCCTAATGCGCCCAGAATATCGTCGACAGATGGGGCCGGATATGTCGTGCCGCCAGCATCGGAGCTACCGCTGTCTGAACCGCCAGTATCCGAGCTACCGCTGTCTGAACCGCCAGTATCCGAGCTACCACTGTCCGAACCGCCAGTATCCGAGCTACCGCTGTCTGAACCGCCAGCATCGGAGCTACCGCTGTCCGAACCGCCAGCATCAGAGCTACCGCTGTCCGAGCCACTACCAGAGCCACTATCTCGTTCATGCAAATCGTCATCATCGAGGATAATGATGATTTCGTCATCGGGTTCTCGTGGCGGCACATTTAAGAATACCGTGCCATCATCATTCGTTTCTAAGATATGCCCCATCAAAATAACTTGTGAACAATCGATATCCCCACTTCTGAGCATCGCCAGCACTATATCCATTGGCGTTCCCGTGCCCGCTGTGTATTGGACAATCTCGCGCCCATCTGGCTCCCAAGGGACGCCGCATACGCTTTCCAATAGGGCGGCCATTTCGCGCTCATCATCGGTCAATTCACCGCGCCAAACACGCAACATTTCCTCTGGATCGGGGTCTTCATGCATTGGTCGTGGTTCTTCAGGGCTGTCAGGGCATTCCTCAATACAAATTTCGACGATTTCCAGGGGTTCTTCATCTCTTGGTGCAAAACGCACTAAGCCGTCATCTGTGGTTTCCAGCTGTTCGGCGAATGCGCGTATCTCGCCGCATCGGTCAGAAGAGATTGTAGCGATAATTTCGTCCAATGGGAAATCAGCAGCTGCCATGAATTGGACAATCTCACGCCCATCTGGCTCCCAGGGGATGCCGCATACGCTCTCCAGCATATTGGCTATTTCGCGTTCGGCGTCGGTTAATTCGCCACGCCCAACACGCAACATCTCTTCTTCTTCGGGGGTTAATGGTTCTTCTGCTTCGCCGTCATCGCCCACTTCCGAGAGTTCGAACAGGGACGGTAAGTCGATGAGTATCGGCGGGAAGCCCCCCATAAAACCAGCGCTGCCCTCGAAGAATAGGAAGAAGTGTATATCGTCACCTAGTCGGAAGAAGTAATCGCTCCATAATATATCGCGCAAAAGCTCTGCCGCTGTGTCGCAAGGTGTGGGGCTTTCAATGATGGTTAGTTGGTGAAATGGCGGCAATTCCATAACTTGCGGAATGAGTTCTGGACAAGCTGCGAGTACATCTTCCAAACTCATTGAGGCCAATGTAATGCTCTCAAAGCCATCGAGTGGGTCACCAAAGGGCAATTCGGCACAGGGTGCACTTTGGCGCACGACGAAACCCGCTACCCAGCCGCTGAAGCTATCAACCAGATACCAGATATTCGCCCCATCGTCATAACGGGTAGACGATGTATAGACCTCAAACGGGTTCAACGTTCCGAGGATGTCGGCATCTGTTGAGGGGAAAGAGCGCACATTGACCACTGTTGCCGTTTGCGTCGCCACATAGCAAAAGCCGTCCTGAGGTAGGCTGGGCAACGTGATTTGAATTGGCGTGGGTTGAGCATCTGGCGGGCAACCGTTTGCCGATTGGAAATGCACATCAGGACATTGGTCTTGGTCATCGGGTACACCATCGCCATCCCTATCTGACGGCTGACCTGGTTGGTTGGGTTGGTTGGGCTGGTTCGGTTGCGGGTTATTGTTATTCTGCGGGGTGGGGCAACCGTTAGGCGTTTGTGCGTGCTGGTTGGGGCATTGGTCTTGGCCATCGGGCACGCCGTCACCGTCGCCATCGGGCAATATCACGGTGAACACGGCGTCATTCGTTCGCTCATAGAACTCGCCCGTACCCGCTTCACAGTAAAATGTTACGCTACTGACGCCATTGGGCACGGTATAAGTAGAGCCGCTGCCACCGATTGGCGCGCCATTGGCGTAACAGGTTGTCAGGCCGCCATAGTCAGGGCTGGTGGTCACGGTGACGACCGTACCCGG
>DAOTWU010000072.1:0-16337 GCA_034435735.1 Anaerolineae bacterium
ATCCCAGACCAACGCCGCGCCGTACCCGCCGCCGCCCTTCAATCTGTACATAGCGGTCAAATAGGCTCTCCTTATAATCATCGGGGATGCCGGGTCCACTATCCGCCACGGCAACCCGCACAAATGATGGCTGTTCATCCTCTGTCGCCATTATCTGCGCCTCAATGCGTATAGCACTATGGGCAGGGCTATATTTGAGCGCGTTATCCACCAAATTCATAATGGTGCGCTCTACTTTATCCACATCAATATCTAATAATGGCAAATCACGCGGCACGCCATTCACTAGTGTTACGTTCATCTCCTGCGCTAGTGGTTCTAACTCAGTGCAGACACTATCCACAATTGGGTATAGTTCCGCTGGCTCGGTATCGATGGCGAACTCGCCCCCTTCCATCCGCGCAATATCGAGTAATGCATCCACGCGGTTAAGCACTTTGCGGATGGCGCGGCGGCTGGCATCGGTTGTTTTCTCTACAACAGGCTTCAGTTCACTATCTTCTGGCACTAGCTCTCGTAATAGGCGCAAGCTGGTGGTGACGGCGGTTAAGGGGCTGCGCATATCGTGCACCACCATGCGCGAGAGGTCTTCTTGTGCCCGCGCCAGTTCGTGCTCTTGCGTTTTGTCATAAAAGACCAGTAGCGCGCCCATGATATTGCCCTTCTCGTCATGAATGGGCAACGCGCGCCGCTCAATATAGACCATCCCTTTGGTGCTTTGCACGCCATAAAATGTATCTTCCATGTCTTGCCAATCGCTATTTTTCAAGCGATCGACAAATGTGGCCAACTCTCTTGGGGCGGGGAAGCCCAGCCGCGAGGGAATGTCGCTCTCTTCATCCTCCAGAATATCGGCTATCTGACGGTAGAGTAACTGTTCTGGTCGCAATCCCAATAGGTCTACACGGGGGTTCGCCAGCGAAATAACGCCCTCGCGGTCAATGACAATTAAGCCGTCGGCAATGGCATCTAGTATGACTTGCAAGCGGTCTCTTCCTTCTCGTATGCGATGAAACATATCTGCGTTTTCCAATGTAACGACCATTTGATTGGTCATCTGCGCAAGGAAATGACTATCTTCTTCACTAAACGCGGCGGTTTTCCCGCTTTCTAAAGTAATGACGCCCAGTATTTCCCGCCCCCGCAATACCGGCACAGTGAGCTGGGAGCGCGTGGCGGGTACAATGGGTAAATAGTTGGTCTCTTTGCGCACGTCTTCAATGCGCTTGATGCTACCTGTGCGGAGCACCTCGCCAGTGACGCCTTGTTCCAAAATGCTCCTATCGGTGAAGGCGTCTTCTGGGAAGCCCTGTTGCACGACAGCCTCTAACAAGCCGCTACGCTCATCACGTAAGATAATAACACCGCGCTCGGCTTTTGTGGCATCAATGGCATAATTCAACACCAGCGTAAAAATGCGGTTGCGCTCCATTGTTGCGCTCATCAAGCGCCCCAACGCCGCTAACGCATATAACTGTTCTACCCGTCGCTCTAGCGCCGCCCCCGTTGAGGAGAAGCGCCGCGCGTTGTTGATGGCCTGTGCGGCTTGTGTGGCGAAGGTGCTGATGAGTTCGATGGCCTCTTCGTTATGGTCTAGCGGCTCATCAAAAAATAGCGCCATAATCCCCAGTGCCTCATTGCCCACACGGAGTGGTGTTTCGATAATGGCGGCCTTGCCCTCTGCCGCTAAGTAGGGGCGCAATTGTTCGGTGCGATTGTCGCTACGCACATCGTAAATGATGAGGGGGCTATTTTTCTCACTTTTGGGGCTAGCACTAATTGGTGGCGGCGGGTTATCTGCATAATGTCCGCTGAGGCCAGCGCTACGTACTAGCTGTAAGTTATTTTTCTCTTCATTAAATAGATAAATGCCAACAGCTGTCGCATCAGAGACCATCGCAGCAGAGGAGACAATCGCATCCAGTACCGCATCGGGTGATAGTGAGCCAGAGAGTAGCGCCGCCACCTTGTTCAACACCGCTAACCTATCCGCACGCTCGCTTTTCTGGCGATAGAGACGCATATTCTCTATCGCAATGCTGGCGCTGGCCGCAACGATATTCAACAGGCGCAAGGCCTCGCTGCCGAAGTGCTGCAAGGGATGGTAGGATACGATGACCATCGCACCTAGCCGCTGTTCACCCGTTAATAATGGCACACCCAACCACGATTGCGCCCCTTGATTGACACCCGTGATGCCCATGCCTTGCGCGGTTTCCTGTGCCGCATCATTCAATAAAAGGGGCGTTTGCTGCTCGGCGACATGCCGCGTAATGGCATCCACCTCTCGCGTGTTTGGGTCTATTTGCTTGCCGTTTTCAATGATGAAGGCATAGGATAGTTTTTGCTCGTTGTGGTAAATGGCGACATAAAAGTTCTGGACATTCAAGAGCTTAGCCAGTTGCATATAGATGGCGCGCAATAACGTCTCTAAGCTCAAGTTTGCCCGCATGACCTGCGTAACAACTGAGAGCGATTGTAGTTCGGTGAGTTGTTGCTGTAACCGCCTGTGACTATAACTGAGCGCATGCAGTCCAATGATGATCATCATCATGCCGCTGAGCAAAATGATGAATATCATCGGTGCTTGGCTATTTTGGACGAGGATAGGTGCGCCCAATATAGCAAAGGGTAGGGGTAGCAACAGAATCACCCCCAGAATACCCGTGTTTTCCCGCAGGATTTGTTGAACGGCATAGCCTGTAATGTGTAGCTCTAAGACGAATAAGCTTAAATAACTGCCTACATATAACAGGCCATAGAAGAATAGCCCCAGCACGTGAGGGTTATCGGTTGCTTTGAGCGTGCTTAAAGGTAATGGTTGGTTGCTGAGGATGTAAAATTGAGCGGCGATATAGAAACTCAGTGTAACCCGCGCCGTGGTGCATATTAGTTGGCATAAGATTTGCTGCTTGTAGATGGGGGTATCTTGTCGAAGCCAGCGGCGCACCACTTGTATACTGCTACCGCCCAAACTTCCCAGGAAAATAGCCCATAACGCCGCAGGGAATAGCTCCTGTGGTAGCGAGAGAAACGCTATCATACCAACAGCATGGGCTGGGCTGAGTTCGCCTTCATTGAGTAAGGCGACTCGAAAATTCAGGGCGAAGGCTGTCATGACACCATAAATCACCAGCACCGCCAGTTGCTCATTGAGCATCAACAAATCAGGCGGTTGGCTGATAATCGCTGCAAGTGTTGCCACCACTAAACCAGCTAATATGGTCATGGGTTGGTATTTGGGTTGATTCATAGTCACAGGCCTTACCACCCTATGCGCAATAAGCCACCATAATGCCGTCCCATAACTATAAGCCGCTTGTGTAGGCGCGTCAAACAATTCTAACTTTTAAGCAGAATGTTTCTGTGTGGGGCCTGTGGATTGCTGTTTTTGGGGTAAGGGGACAGTGAAAGCGATACAAGCACCGGGAAGGGGGCCGCTATCCGCCACCCAAATTTTGCCGCCATGTGCCTCAATCGCCAGTTGGCAGAAAGTCAGGCCTAAGCCTGTACCCAGCCCGCCACGCTCTGGCACTATCTCTTTGATACTGCCGAATTCGGTGAAAATATATTCGCGCTTATCTGGCGGAATGCCAGGGCCACTATCGGAGACGCGCACAGTGATAAAGCGCTCATTCTCTGGATAGGGGATTGTGTCAATCTGGATTTTGCCGTCTTCAGGGGTGAATTTCACGGCGTTATGCAACAGGTTGATGAAAATGCGCTGTAGCAATTCAGGGTCTGCATAGACCATTAGACCATCTTCAATGCTAGATTCAATCGTGATGTTGGCCTGTCGTATAGAGGTGTCTATCATCAGTGTTGCATTTGTGATGGTATCTATCAGGTGAATGGTATCAAAATGCACTTCTAACTGGTTGCGTTGCAATTTGCCGATGTCTAGCAAACTATCTACAAGGTTATAGAGGCGGGTTGCGCTCTCTTCTGCTATGCGCAACATCTCAGTGAATTCAAAGCGTGCAGTGTCATCTGCTATATGAGACGGGATTTCATCAATCAACAAGTGCATACTGCTGATGATGGAACTGAGCGGGTTGCGCAGGTCATGGAACAGCATACGTTGAATTTTGGTACGGTACTCTAGCAACGCCTTTTCTTCTGTGATGTCGCGTAAGACCAGCAGCCGCCCCGTGATAACTTTATCGTTGCGTACAGGTGTGCCTATTTCCTGAATATAGGTTGTTGTGCCCCCATATTCGATGGTGTATTCACGGTTGGTTGCGCGATGGGGTTGCAAGCGCAAAATGCGGGAGAGTTGGGCGCGGTCGTCTTTTTCATAAATGTGGGTGTATTCCTCTAATAATTCAATGAAATCTCTCCCGATAAAGCGCGATAGCTGTAAAGATAACATACGCTCTGCCGCGGGGTTGGTATCTAACAAAATGCCGCTGCGGTCTAAAAGGATAACACCATCTTTGGTTGTATCTAAAATTGTTCGAATGCGATTGCGTTCGGTGCGGATGCGCTCATGCAGATAGGTGTTTTCAAGATGCCCAGCTGCCTGTGTCGCCAGTAAGTTTAACGTATAACGTGTTTGTTCAGGGTGTGTTTGTTCCTTATCAAAGGTAATCGCCATCACATATGAAATGTCTTGGCCGCGTTGGATAGGCACAAGGGCTAAATTCTCATATAGTGGGGCGCTGATAACGGCATTGCTGGTTTGTTCTAATAACTGTTCATGCGTCAACCAAATAGATTCCGAACTCTCTAATGCCATGCGGATTAAATGCACTGGAATATAGATTTGTGCCTGCACAAACATGTTGCGACGCATGTTCAAGCCATAAACAACGCTGAAAGCGTCGTCTTCGGCATTATAGCGGAACAGAACGCCATTTTCTCCATGTACAATTTGCAAAGCCGTCTTCAAGATTTTGATTTCGACTTCTTCAATTTTTTCTTCGCTGGAGAGCGCGATGCCCATATTGCGCAGCTGTTCCAGCATATTGACCTGTTCGCCACGTTCCTTTAGTAGGTTGGCGTTCTCGATACTGATAACAGCATGTCCCGCCAGGTTACGAATGAAACTGACTTGTTCTTCGCGGAAATAGTCATAAGTTTTACTCTCTAAATTCAATGCGCCAATGGCTTGTTGGTCTTTTTGCAAGGGCACAGCCAATGAAGAATGATATTCCCCCGGATATTGTGTCTGGTAATAGGGCGCGGTGCTGTTATCACTAATGATGAGAATATCATTTTGCTGGATAGCCTGGCCTAAGACCCCTTCGCCCATTTCAAATTCATTGGTGAATGTTTCCAGTTCACCGTTGATAATGCGCCGCCCAATCACCTTGAGCGTATTACCTGGCTGTACTAGCGCCAGGCTGGCGAGGTCTGCATGGGTGGTGCGTATTGCGGCATCCAGCACATTCAAAATAATATGGTCAAGGTCGAGTTCACGGGAGATATTTTGGGCAATCTCTTCAATGAGCGCTAATTGATGTAACCGCTCTAATAGTGCCCCTTCGGTGTAGGTGTAAATTTGTGCATTTTGTACCTGTGCGGTGATTTGGTTGGCCGCTGTTTCCAGTAAACGCCAATCAACATCGCGGAAGCGGCGCGGCTCCGTTTCCAACAGCAAAATTAAGCCGATAACCTCATCTTTAGTGACCATTGGGACGATGAGTATCCGCTGTGCTTGTCGCTCTTGCATCCACTCCGCCAATTGTGGCGAAATTGTCTCATGGTAATGGTAGACAATCGGGGTTGTAGAAGCCGCCTTTTCTAATATCTCCTCAAATTCAGGGATTTCGCTGACTGCCATGTTATAGATGTGGCTATCAGCATAGTGGTTATGATTATCGCCAAAGATTTGTAGCCGCCGCCGTCCTTGAGAGGTTAGCCCCAGCATGACGGAGGATACTTGCATCATTTGCGATAGCAGGTCAATGATGCTGGTAGCGACCTTTTCTAGCTCCAGTGATGACGAAGTGATTTTGGAGAGATGTACTAGCTGTGCTTGTTCTGAACTGTATTGTTCCAGCGATTTCAGTAACTCGGCATTATCTAGCGCCGATGAGATTTGTGTAGTTAAGGTTTCCAGTAAATCGAGTTCTAGTTGGGAGAAATAATAAGGGTTGCGATGATAGACAACCAAGTATCCCAGTTGCGATTCACCAGAGCGCAAAGTTTTATAGATATATGCCGAGTAATTTCCCAGTTCTGCGAGTTTGCACTGTAACTCGTCTTCAATCAACTTGATGTTGGGGACAATTTGAAATTGCCCATTGAATAGTTCTGAGGCTTGTATCCGATTTTGGAAAAAGTCCTTAAACTCTTGGGGTAAGCCAACACTTTGCGCCAATTCAATATATGTTTTTGTGTCTGCATCCAGCACAAAAATGGCGGCGGCTTGCGCTTGACAGACTTCCATCGCTGTTTGACAAGCCAGTAAGAAGCCCTCTTCGCTATCCAGATTGAACATGACATCCTGCACAGATTGGTTAATCAGCGATAATCTGTGCGCCATCTGAACACTGCGGTCATAGAGAATGGCGTTACGGATAGCGAGGCTGGCTTGTGTGCCAATCATTTCAAAGAGGTGGCGTTCTGCGTCGCTGAAGTGGTTCTCAAAAGTTTCGCAAGCGCCAGCCATTATGCCCAAGAACTTATCACCTACATATAACGCTACCCCTAAATAGGAGGCATAAGCGGGATTCCAATTCTTGATGCCGAACGCTTGCATAGCCATGACTTGATTTTTGGTTATCAAAAGCGATTTTCTATGTGTTCGCAAATAGTCATGCAAGCCGTCGGCAATAGGGGCGATGGGTGGTTTGCTTCTGCGGCCATGCCGTCCAATAAAGCGATATTCGTAAAAATCATTATCGCTGTTATATGTAGCAATATAGAAAATGGGGAAATTAAAAATCTTTTGCGCTTCAGTGTAGATATTATTTAGCACGTCATCTAACAAAAGTTGCGAAGTGACGCTTTGGCCAACTGTGTTCAATGTAGCCAGCTCGTTGATGCGCTGTACGAGAGCCTGTTGGATAAACTGAATTTGGCGTTGACGGTAGGTTTGGGCCACAGAGAGGATGAGTAGGGCACTGAATACGAACGGGCCTAATTTATAAAGCACTAAAGGCAGGGTTACAGCTACTAGTAAAAGCAGGCTTTCGGTGAAAAGCATCTGCCAACGGGAGGGTTTCCAGAATAATCCTGATTGGTTTTGCCCTTCACGATAGAACACCTGCAGGCCTTTAGCGATGAAATAAATACCCCCAATACTCCCAATAATGGGGATGACCTGCATCAGCGAGATATATCGCAGCGGCAGTTTGCCACCAAGCGCTGAATATATCAGATAGCCGCTAATTGCCGCGATACCATAGGCGCTGATTCGGCCTAATCCGCGGTAGATGGACTCTCGCACATTGAGTGTTTCGCCAGTGAAGCGTTGGCCTTCTAGCGCGCGCAAACCAATGGCCATGAGTTCGCCAATAATGAGCACCCATAGCGCCACTGTGATTCCCATGCTTAACCACGCCACTGTTAGCGTAACGCTGATGTAACTGGCCCATTGTTCATCTTCCGGCGGTCCAGCGATGATGCTAGATGCGGCGTAAACGACAAAACAAACCCCAACAGCCCAAAGAGCAGTTGAGTGAAATGGTAATATCGGATATTGAACAGACAGACCTACAGCTACAGCAATGGGTATAAGCGAGAACAAAAGTGTGATAGGAAAGCGAATTGTCTTTTGTGTCGTCACGGTTTATTCAACACGTTAAACTGTTCACAGACCGTTCGATTGTACTTCTTGTTACAATTTCCCTGCTTACAATAAGTATAATCTATATTGATAAATTGTTGTTTGGTCAATCTCTTAATTTTTCATTACTTATATACGCCGCACCAGCCAATCCCAGCAAAATCCAAAAGATGAAGATGAAACGGTCCCATAAGGTTATCGCATCTCCCATCCCATAGATGAAATGTGCCAACAAACCCGCCACAATACTAGCGGCAATAGTGCGCTGGAGTTTGCTTTTTGCCCGCCATACACGCCATAGCATCCAGCCAACAGTGCCATACCAGCTTGCGAATAGCAGCACACCAGGCACGCCCATATCTGCGCCCACCTGTACCCATTCATTATGTGCGTGGGGGATAACGCGCCCCTGCATCGTGGAGACAATGTAACGCTCACTACGGTTGACCGCGCTCCGATACATCGATAGGCCAATGCCCGTGAATGGATGGTCTACCATCATATTGATGCCAGCCTGCCAAATTTCTAATCGCGATACTACACTTCTCTCGTCACGTTCGTTCAGTGTTTGGGTGGTTGTGCTCGCCACGGGTAGGGCGTTGGTGATTAAGAGCACTTCTAAGATGGCGATGCTGAAGACCAGCCCCAGCATGAGGTAACGACGGTAACCGCGCAAATGTGTGATGCTCAACACCGCCAGCGCGATAAGCACGCCGGCAATAGCGAAGCGGCTTTGTCCCAATATCAGTGCGATGAACATCATACTGCCACCAATCCCCGCCACGATTTTCAAAGCGCGCTGTGGCCAAGTTGAGAGCGCAATGCCTACCAGCAATGGGCAAAGCCATGCCAGTGCGCCCCCAATTTCGTTGACATTGAACGACATGCCGCTACCCGCTAAAAATGTGCTGTTGTAATCAATCCTTGGCAGCAGGTTCAAAATAGGCGTGAATATCTCAGACTTATTTGTCCATTGGGTGGCGGTGATGGCGAACCAACTGACGATCACCCCTAACACAACAACAGCCCATAACAACGGTTTGAGGCGATGAGCGAAGCGTTGGTCATCGGTGGTTTGCACCTTTGTTGTGCGCGCTTGTGCCCATTCCACAAATGCCGTGTAAATGAGAAGCCCCATAAGCGGGCGCGTATACATCACCCAACCACGAGAGAGCGGGGCGGTATGTATATTAATGAAGATAATGATGAGGAAAGCGATAAGACCATAATCCATCGGCGTTCTTGGCCAAAGCCGACGATGGCGCCACCACCGCGCTAGACCGATGACAATCCAGCCCGCCAGCAAAAAGCTCCACTGAATGCGTGTTGCAGTGAGATGCCAATAGGCCCAGATTAATCCCGTAAGCAATAATGGTTCTATGCTGAGTATGAGTGTTGCGCTTTTGTTTAACAGTTGTTTCATAGGTTTTTTGTACTATCTTGCTGTCAATTTTATGGCGAAATTCTCTGCTATTGGTGAAAATAAGACAATCATTTGTATAAATAGTGTTAGCAACTTGATAGCGTTGGGCAATTTGCCGAACAATCTATTCTTTCTCACGTCAAGAAGTGTTATAATTGAAACAAATAGTAACAATTCTCGCAGCGTTGCTTGTAAACAGTTTTTACACAGAATAGATTTTCATAACATTTTGCATAACAAAAGCTTTAGTTTTTTTGATAGTCATAATTTGGCATACAAGGTAACTCGCGTTAGAATAAAGTAGAGAAATCAATATTTACGTTATACCCTTATTTGTATTTTGTTGGATATTATCATCTTCGCATATCTATAAGCCTGATTAGGCAAATTTGGTGTTTAAGGAAGGCAGACGTATGCTTCATCAAGTCATCACACGGGTTTCGCTCGATTCTTTCCGTCGGCGTTCTGAAGGCTATAAAGTTGTCCTGATGTACCCATGGACAAACTATCGCAACTTGTTCCTCTCCTACTTTTTACAGAACGCCCAAGAGGGTTTACTTTACTATCGTGTGCCAGAAAAGCAAGAAGATATTCCCAGCTGGCTCGAAGATATGATCAACGAGTTTGAAGCTGTCCTAGGTAATTTTGGCGCAAATACACGCCCGCTACTTCCCGACGCATCTCCACAAGAGTTGGCACAGGCACTTGCCGCAGACCTCGCCGCTTACAGTTCTGATGCTGTCGTGCTATATCTGGATGAGTTGGATAACTTGCCGTTTGACCACTCGTTCAAGCAATTTTTCATCGCCTTTGTGCAGCATTTGCCTGACAATGTGCAGCTAGCGCTATCTTCACGCATGTTGACCTACCAGCCATGGTATGACATGGTGGCCAATGGCGATGCTATTGTGCTTGGCACGGAATATCGCAAGAATGACGTGATGTTCACGGTAGAACCTGCACCCAAACCCCAGCTTGAAGTTTATGCGCTTGGGCGCGGTTATGTGTTGGTAAATGGGCGTGAAATCACCAATTGGGATGGTGCTTTGCCGCGCAATCTGTTCTTCTTCTTCGTTGATCGTCCGTTGGTCACTCGTGACGAAATTTTTGAAACTTTTTGGCCCAAGTTGACAGTCAAAGAAGCGACCAATGTTTTTCATGTGACCAAACGCAAAATTACCGAGCGCATCTCGGATAAAATTAATGATGGCAACAACTATGAGCTGACGCAATACTCCACTGGCTTCTATATGCCTAGCGATAAGTTGGTGCGCCATTACGATGTGGCCGATTTCCAAGAAGCGATGGAACGCGCCATGATGTCCACCAACGACCGCGAGGAAGAAAACCTGTTGCGTCGCGCTATCGAACTGTATAAAGGTCCGTTCCTCCAAACTATTGATATGCCATGGGCAGAAGAACGCCGCCAGCAATTGGCCGAATTGTATGCACAGGCGCTTATTGGCATGGGGCGTATCTACAAACGCAATGAGGACTGGCAGCGTGCGCTGGGCTTTTTCTCTCGCTCATTGAAAGAAGTGCCCAATCGTGAAGACATCCACCGCGAAGTGATGCGCATGTATATGAAACTGGGGATGCGTGAAGAGGCAATTCGGCAATATGAACACCTGCAGCAGCACTTGCATACAACGCTTGGCATTGAACCTTCACCAGAGACACAGCAACTATTCGAAGAAATCCGCATGTAGTTGCATATTCACACAGCTATTTCTAATGAGGCCCCACAGTAAAAGGGCCTCATTTTATTTCCCCATTAGCCATATAATTTTCGTGTATACTACTTAGAGATATACTTGCATCAGCAATGAAAGCTTATATCCATGACATTACCGCAAACGCCGCTATCACCTCGTCGTTCAACGATGCCGCCAGACCATATTGGCGTGTTGATTGCTGCCGTGCTGATGGTTCTAGGCGGAGGATTGGGGTTATACCAACTTGTAACCACTTCTCTGCCGCGCATTGGTGGCCCGTTATGGCTATTTTTCGCGCTTCTACACATCACCGTCACTGGGTTAGCCTTGCCAGTGGTGCGTTATCTAAACGTCCGCTTCACACCCATAGACCGTGAACCGCCACCCGGTGGTGTGATTGTGCGCCAAGCGGTGTGGGTTGGGCTATATGCGGTGACTTGTGCATGGTTACAGATACCCCGCGTTTTGTCACTGCCAGTGGCGTTTTTTCTGGCCTTAGCCTTCATCACCATTGAGGGTTTTATCCGCTCTAGAGAGTTGGCCGCCGACGATTATTAGCCATTTCCACTGACTGAGGAGCATCACGCATGTCCGCAAGCCACGACCCGAGGGCTTTATTGCGCCAACTGCCATCTATAGACACATTGCTCACACAAGCGAGCGCTTTGGTCAATACTTATGGCCATGAAGCCACGGTCAACGCCCTACGGCAGGTGATTAGTGAATGCCGTACAGGTATTTTTGAGGGGCATATTCACCACATAGACCATGATGCTCTCATCACTTCAGCCCAACAACAATTGCAGCAGGCTTTTCGACCATCATTAGCGCCAGTAATTAATGCAACGGGTGTCATTATTCACACCAATTTGGGGCGCGCACTTCTTTCAGATGCGGCACAACAGGCTTTACTGCTTGTGGCTGGCCAATATAATACGCTGGAATATGACATCACATCTGGTCAGCGTGGTAGCCGCTACACCCACGCCGAGGCATGGCTTTGCGAACTCACCGGCGCCGAGGCTGCGCTGGTGGTTAATAACAATGCTGCCGCACTAGTGCTCATACTAGCCACATTGGGGCAGGGTAAAGAGGTCATCATCTCGCGTGGGCAATTGGTGGAAATTGGTGGCGGCTTCCGTATACCTGATATTATGGCGCAAAGTGGCGCCCGCCTCGTCGAAGTGGGTACAACCAACCGCACCCATCCCGCTGACTATGAACGCGCTATCACAGAAGATACAGCCATGCTCATGCGCGTTCATGCCTCTAATTTCAAGCAAATTGGTTTCACTCAGAGTGTCCCTCTGACCGAGATTGTCGCTATTGCGCATCGCCACAACTGCTATGCAATAGATGACCTCGGTAGTGGCACATTGCTGGATACAGCACGCTATGGGTTGCAACACGAACCCACAGTACAGGAGAGTGTGCAAGCAGGCGTTGACCTCGTCACGTTCAGTGGCGATAAGCTGCTAGGTGGCCCACAAGCTGGCATCATTGTCGGGCGCGCTCCTCTCATTGACCGCTTGAAAGCCCATCCCCTCGCTCGCGCTTTTCGTGCGGATAAGCTGTGTTATGCGGCGCTCAATGCCACGCTCAATCATTATCGTCGGGGCGAGGCAGAGCGTGAAATCCCCGTTTGGTATATGATCGCCCGCGCTTATGGCGAACTGAATGCCATTGCCGCCCGTTGGGCTGCTGCTGTGGGGGGAGCGGTGGTGGCAGGGGAATCGGCAATTGGTGGCGGCAGCTTACCCGGTGCAACTTTGCCCACGGCGTTATTGGCCATTGATACGCCGCGCCCGCGTGAACTTGCTGAACAATTGCGCCACTATGACCCGCCTGTTATTACGCGCATTGCTGATGGCCGCTTGTTACTTGACCCGCGCACAGTTTTGCCAGAGCAAGAGCCGCGTTTGCTCGCCGCGCTTAAAGATGCCTTACAGCGGGTATAATGGGCTGGCTATTTGCTGTTAAACACTTTTCCTATATGCTCTATGGGGCTTAAAAAATATAAAAAGGATATGCTATGCGCTCTGATATTGATCGTTTAATGGCCGCGCGCCAACTAGATGCATTTGTTATTGCTGGTGATCATGACTTTAACCCGCCCCGTCATTACTTGACCAATGGCGCGCACGTAACTGGCGGCCTCGTCGTCAAAAAGCGTGATGAAGCGCCGTTTATGCTGGTTAATGCGATGGAAGTCGAAGAGGCGGCAAAAAGTGGGCTACAAGTTTACACCTATCAAGACCTTGGCTGGGTAGAACTGGTGCAGAAGTTTGAGGGTGACCGCTACCGCGCCGCAATTGGTTTATGGGCGAATGCCTTAGCCCGTGCTGGCGTAGAAGCTGGGCGAGTTGGCATATATGGCACTGGCGACCTCTCCGCAATTTTGGCCACCACCCAGCAACTTGTAGCCGATTATCCCCAATATGAATTTGTTGGCGAACAGGGGCTAACACTCTTCGATGAAGCCGCCATTACCAAAGATGCCGCCGAAATTGACCGCATGCGCGATGTTGCCCGTCGCACTTCAGATGTTGTGCGCGCCACTTGGGATTACATCAGCGGCCACAAACAAGCAGATAATGGCCAAGTTATCAATGAGGATGGCCAGCCCCTCACCATTGGTGCTGTAAAGCGGTTTATTCGCCTCGCCCTGATTGAACGCGAATTGGAAGATACAGGCATGATTTTTGCACAAGGGCGTGATGGCGGTTTCCCCCATAGCCGTGGCGAAGATGATGATATTCTGAAGGTAGGGCAAGCAATTGTCTTTGACCTTTTCCCACGCGAACTCGGTGGCGGTTACCATCACGACATGACCCGCACATGGTGCATTGGTCACGCCCCCGATGCGGTAAAACAGGCCTATGACTTGGTTATGGAAGCCTTCGACCGTGCAGTTGAGTCTTTTGGTGTGGGAAAACCCACTCGCCTGATGGATGAAGCGGTGAACGATGTGTTTGAAGCGCATGGCCACCCAACGCTACGCATCGACCCCGCAACCACAATCGGCTATATGCATTCGCTAGGACATGGCGTCGGCCTGAAAATACATGAAATGCCGCGCATCAGCTTCATGGCGCAAGACGATCAATTTCAGTTAGGGAACGTCTTCACCATTGAACCCGGTCTATATTATCCAGAGCAAGGTTTCGGCATCCGCATTGAGGATACGGTATATGTTGCCGAAAATGGCGAGTTGGTCACATTGACTGACGTGCCCAAAGACCTTGTTTTGCCGCTCAAAGCTTAAATTAGGCCTAACTGCAACTTAAAATGTGACATACGTCATGCAGCAAAGCCGAAACCACCCGTATAATGAATATGGTTTCGTAAGCGCAGTGAGAATTGGAACAGACACAATGAGCACTATTGGTATACCTGATAATCCTCTGAGAGTTGCCATCATTGGCTCCGGTCCTTCGGGGTTTTATGCCGCCGAACATCTCCTTAAGCAAAAAGACCTCACAGTTCAAGTGGATATGTTTGAACGCCTGCCAACGCCTTTTGGCTTGGTGCGCGGTGGCGTTGCCCCAGACCATCAGAAAATCAAGTCTGTGACAAAAGTTTATGAACGCATTGCCGCAAAGCCCAACTTCCGCTTTTTCGGCCATGTGGAATTTGGTAAAGATATTACCCGCGCCGATATTGAATCGCTGTACCACGCGGTGATTTATGCTGTTGGTGCACAAAGTGACCGCAAGCTGAATATTCCCGGCGAGGATTTACCCGGTAGCCACCCCGCCACGGAGTTCGTGGCTTGGTATAACGCCCATCCCGATTATCGGGATTTGAAGTTTGACTTGACCCAGGAGAATGTGGCTGTCATTGGCGTTGGCAACGTGGCGATGGATGTCGCTCGTATTCTGGCGCGCAGTGTCGAAGAATTGCGCGAAACAGATATTGCTGACTATGCCCTTGATGCACTGGAGCAAAGCCGCGTCACCAATATCTATATTCTGGGGCGTCGCGGCCCGGCACAGGCCAAGTTCACCAATGCCGAAATTAAAGAATTTGGCGAGATGGCCGATGCTGATGTAATCGTTGCGCCGGAAGAGGTGGAGTTAGACCCGCTCAGCCAAGCTTATTTGGAGAGCGATAAAGCCGATAAAACCGCTATTCGCAACGTTGAGATTCTACGGGAATATGCCCAGCGCCAACCAGCTGGTAAGCGCCGTAAAGTCATCTTCCGTTTCCTTGTTTCGCCAGTTGAAATTATTGGCGATGAACGAGTAGAAGCAATTAAGGTCGTGCATAACGAGCTGTATCAGGATGACCGCGGCAACTTGCGCCCGCGCGCTACTGACCGCTATGAGACTATTCCTGTCGGTCTTGTATTCCGTTCGGTGGGGTATCGTGGCGTTCCGCTACCAGATGTGCCCTTCCGCGAAGATTGGGGCACAATTCCCAACGATAAGGGACGCGTCCTCACCGCAGCAGATGGCGAAGTGCTTCGTGGCCACTATGTCGCTGGTTGGATTAAGCGTGGCCCCAGTGGTGTAATCGGTACGAATAAGCCAGATTCTGTCGAAACTGTTGAGCAGTTGCTGGCTGACCGCGAGGCAGATGCCCTATTGCAACCAGCCAACACATCGGCAGATGCGGTTATTGAATTGCTTAAATCGCGGGGCGTGCGCTATGTCACATTTGATGACTGGAAGCGCCTCGATGAACTAGAGCTGAAGCGCGGCGAAGCCGCAGGGCGCCCCCGCCTGAAGTTCAGCAGTGTGGAAGAGATGTTGGCCGCTTTAGATAGTGAGACAATGCCCCAAGCAGGCGACTAACCCCTTTCGCTAGTAGTCCTCCTGATGTGTGCGCGATGCCCGTTTCCAGCTAAACGGGCATCGTGTGTTTTATAGCGTGTTTACTTTTTAGGTGGGTTTCCTACCACGTCTTGATGGCGCTCCCAGAACTGCCGCCGTTGGCGCGCCCGCCCAGTGATGACATCCTTCACTTGCCCCAATGTCAATAACCAGCGCGGAGTGGGGCGGTCTTCTCGCATGGCGTCTTCTAGTGCGCGCACAATGGTTGAGCCTGTGATGGTCAGCGACAGGTAAATGATGGCCACAACGGCATAGGTCTCTAAATAGCGGAAGGAGCGGCCAGAGGATTCTTTCGCTATCTGCGTAATATCGCGCACGCCCAAAATCGCCAGCAAGGACGAGTCTTTAATCATAGCGACGAAGTCATTGCCCAGTGGGGGAATGACCACGCGGAAAGCCTGTGGGAGGACGATGTAACGCATCACCTGAAAATAGGTCATCCCGAGCGATTTAGCCGCCTCAACCTGCCCTTTGGGGATAGATTGGATGCCTGCACGAATGGTTTCCGACATATATGCGCCATAAGTGAGCGCTAGCGCCATAATCGCTGAAGGGGCGCTACTACCACGCCAAACAAGATTAGGGATGTCTGGGTCATTGAAAATCTGGCGCAAAAGCGGAACGATATG
>DAOTWU010000073.1:0-7502 GCA_034435735.1 Anaerolineae bacterium
GATTTAGAAGCTGCTAGCCGTTGTAAAGCGCGAAAAGTGGAAAGTGGCGCACGAAATAATAAGCCAATCAACTCAGCTATTGTCAACTCATCAAGATGATGCCGTTCGCCAGATTGCAGCGGCGGGTTAAATATCGATTCATCAACAATATCCTCTACTCCAAACGTAGTCGTTTCGGCTGTAGAGGTATTGTGAACTTCGATATTGGGTTGTTGATTTGATTGGTTAGCCGCGTTTTCAGGCGACATCTTCCGGTTTACGCCCCTTAATACACAAATTCACTGTAGACCGCCCCGGAGGCTCATCCATGACATTTTTACGGTCAAACCAGTTAAACAAACGCAGCCCCCACTTTACTGGATTTAGCCATGATTGGCTATCCTGAGCAAATTGGGTGCGGTCGGCAACCTGCGCCATAGATGGTGGCAACATACCAGATTCTAGCAGCGGTTTACCAAACCCATAAACGATATTGTGAATAAAAGGAAAAGCATGGTGAGTAAAAGCACGTTCGGCTTCAACCTCAAAGCCCGCTTTAAGCACGACATCACGCAGTTCATCTGCGGTATAAAGGCGAACATGATTCGCCCAAATTCCCGCAAATGGCCCATGTTGAATATGCGTGTTAAACAGGGTTTCTAAAGTTTTGTTGATAGGGTCCCACCAGAAGGGATAATTCGCATTGGGAACGGTAATAGCGATAACACCGCCGGGCTTCAATACCCGGTAAAGTTCGCGCAGGCCGGCAAGGTCATCATCTAAGTGCTCTAAAATCTCTGAAGCAATCACTGCATCAAAGGTGTTATCAGGATAAGGCAAGGCATAAATACTGGCATGATTGAGCATGAGGCGTGGTAAATGTCCAACATTGCGTCGTGCCTTGGCGATAACTTCTTCATCCAAATCGGCCCCAACCAATTTGCAGTTCGATATATAACGCAGCATGTTGAGATAAAAGCCACGTCCGCAGGGCATATCAAGAATTAGATGATCGTCTTGTGGGTCAAGCCACTCAAAAATAGTGCGTACGCGGCGTTTGAAAGCCATATCGGCCTCATTACGCACCATAAAATCAATCGTTTCTAAGTCAACCATAAGCTACTTTGACACCACTTCGCGAAAAATCCGCTCATAATGATCAACAGTCTCTTGGAAAGAGAAAACCGACTCAATTTCTTCACGAGTACGCACATACTTATCGAGATTTTCATATACATCAATCACGGCTTCGCCAATGGCACGCCAATCACCACGTGGCACAAGCCGCCCCATACCCGTAGCCTGAACCGGCACACGGCCACCAGGTGTGTCGGTCATGACCATCGGTGTGCCACAAAGCATAGATTCTACCTGTGCCAGCGCAAAGCATTCGGTGTCACTGGGCAAAACCATGACATCACAAGCAGCATAGAAATTAGCCATTTCCTGCATGTCTTTGATGAGGCCAAGGAAAATCAACTGGTCACGATACTGTTGCACCAGCGCTTGATGTCGCTCCCAAGTACCCTCATAAGGGATGTCGTATTCGCCAGCAAATACAACGCGGGCATTGGGGTATTTTTGATTGATGACCTCTAAAGAGCGTATAAGCAAATCAGGCCTTTTTTCCTCAACGAACCGTCCTGGATAGCCAATTACCGGACCACCATCATGTTGCCATTCCGCACGTAAGCGCGCCACCACCTCTGGGTCAGGGTCTGGCATATGAACCGGTGGGTACACTGGCTCAACTTTATCTAAGTACGGTTGTAGATAGTACGAATGATTGGCGTAATCGTCGCTATAGGCAATAATCCGTGAGGCTCGCCGTGCCAAAAAGCGGTAAAAGAAAAACATGGTGTTTTGAATAAAGCGATTAAGCCCGCCTTCTGGCAAAATGAGGTCGCCATGATGGGTAATGACAACAGGCTTGCCAGTCAGTTTAGACAGGCCAGCAATAAGCGCTGTTTCTAGCATGGGTGTATGAACGCTCACAACGTCATGTTGACGCATCAATAAATAAGCTGCCCACGGGTAAGCGGGCATGATCATCCCGCGGCTAATGGCAAAAGGTAACGGCCATAACCGCACTACCCTAACACCATTGAGTGTCATTTCATCACGGGGGATGGATTTATCATGGCGGGCGCAAAGCACGGTCACTTCATGGCCGCGCCTGACAAGCTCTTCTGCAACGCGCTGAACATGGATGGTTAATCCCGTGCGATGCGGGAAATAATAGAGAAGTGCGATGAGAATTTTCAGTTTTTGGGGTGTGTTCCCACTCATACTGATACACTATCCTGACTGGTCTGCTGACGCATCTCCTGCACACCACGAGAAAGTTGGTTGAGAGAGATGCCCTCCTGTAATAAACCGATAAAGCCTGTTGCGCTGTGCACAAGCACGTTTATACCGTGAACCAACACAGCAAAAGCCAGTGCTGTGCCGGAAGATGTATCATATCCCAATGCTGCTAATGCAAGCAAGATGGCAGCTTCATAAGTCCCAACGTTTCCGGGAACAGCGGGTAATGCAATGGCAAATGCGGCAGCGGCAATATAAAGCGCGGTGGCTGACCAACTCGCCTGCTCATAAAAAGTGAACATGAGCACATAGCCAGCACAAACTGATAACGCCCAGCTAATTACTGTCCATATAATCGCTTGCGTCACGGCGGGAATATCTGACAAAGGCTTTAGGCCAGCGAGTAAATGGCCGATAAGCTGGACAAGGCGAAACCGCGCCAGAATAGGCAACCGCTCTGTGATAAGTTCAGCATAACGTAATACACGGGCATGGTTAGCCGCTAATAAAGCCAGCACAAAGAGACCAATAACAGCTGAAACGCCTGTAAAAATACCGGCAGAGCGCAATTCTGGCGGAACATCACCCACAATAAGCGCCAATGCCAGCAATACCGTAACAGCAATTAAATCTAACAGGCGCTCTACAATAATCGTGCCGGTTGTCTTAGGCCAGGGCACAGGGGGATTAACGCGCGTTGCGAGAAAAACGCGCACAACCTCTCCCAAACGTAATGGCAAAACCCCGTTGACTAAATAAGCCACATTCATCATGCTAAATGCACGGGGAAGAGGTAAAGCCCCGCTCAACAGAACACGCCAACGAAAAGCGCGGGTTATAAGCCCCAACAGTAAGAAAACCACTGTGGGAATAATATAGAGATAACGTGCCTGTGCCCATGCTTGGCCAAATAACGCAAAGTCCACCTGCTTCACAATAAACCAGATAGACAACATACTAACAGCAATGCCTAAAAGCCAAACACGCCAACGTCTATTTTTAATCGTCATGATTCGCTCACATTAATCAAGGCGCGTATTATAGCACGGCCTGCGTTACAATAAATGTGCGAGATTTGTGCACGGATGTTTACTATTCATTGTTTAAGAAAGGTCGATGGTATATGCCTCGATTAAAAGTTGTTATATTTGCTATCGCGCTCTTATTTACTAGTGCGTGCAATCTAGGGGAACACGCCATTTTACCAACAGAAACACCCACCCTGGCCCCAACAACAACGCCTATCCCCACCGCCGATGCAACGGTTAATGTGCCATTAAGCACCCCAACTATCACAAATACAGCCACAACCTGCGCCACACCTGTTGGCTGGTTTGCTTATACCATACAACGAGGCGATATATTACTCAATATCGCGCAACAAAGCGGCACAACAGTTGATGAACTTGTAGCGATGAACTGTATTGCAAATCCCAATCGCGTTCGGGCTGGCGATGTCATTTATGTACCTAACGCATTTTGGATGACACCTACACCCTCCCCATAATAGTTGAAAATCAATATATACACGAGACATTGAGCAATAGTTGCCGCCCTCGCCGCCCCATTCTATAATGGAGAAATCAAGTATCAGCTACGCGGAGGCTAATAATGGATTTTGGAGACCTTGCATCTCGTTTGAAAAAAGCGCGTGAAAAAGAAGGTGGCAATAAAGGGGATGACCGCCCCTTTGACTTTGAAGAATCTTATCGTTTACGCGGTAAAATGCTCGGCGTGCTGATACGCGATGCGCGCGTGGCAGCCTCTCGAACCTTAGAAGATTGTGCCAACATCCTCGGCGTCACACCACAAGATGTGGAAAACTGGGAATTTGGCAATAGTGTACCCAGCTTGCCCCAATTAGAACTCCTGGCATACTATCTCGATGTGCCTATCAGCCACTTTTGGGGGCAGACAACGCTTCAAGCAGAAGGCAAAGCGGTTGAAGCACAAGATGAATATCTGAAGCTAAGAGACCGTATGATAGGCGCATTATTGCGGCAAGCACGTGAAGGCGCTGGAAAAAGCGAGGAAGAGCTAGCACAGGCAGCTAATTTAAGCGTTGAGCAGATTTCGGCCTATGAATTGGGAGAAACCCCTATTCCTATGCACCATTTGACCGTGCTCGCCAGCCATGTTGGGAAAAATCTCAATTACTTCCTTGAAAGCAGTAGCCAATTAGGTGAACTTCTGGCCATTCGGGAGATGTGGAAACATTTCACTGAATTACCCCAACCGCTCCGTGAGTTTGCGGCTAATCCCACTAATATAGGTTTTATCGAATTGGCCTATATGCTCAGCCAGATGCCAGCAGATAAATTGCGCAAAATGGGCGAGAGCATGCTCGACATTACTATGTAGGACGAGTATCATAGACGACAGTGAATTAAGACGATAAGGCATTTGAAAGTTATGGCAACCGCGAGCGAATTACAGCAACAAGGCGAGAAGCTGTTTCATCAACATGACTATGAAGCTGCTGCTCAAGTCTTCCAACAAGCACTAGAAGCTTATGAGGCAGATGGGCTACATGATAAAGCGACAGAAATGCGCGTGAATATTGCGCTTATTCACCGCTCTCTAGGCGAGTACGACCAAGCATTAGACCTCATGCAGCAAGCGCTCAAGTTCTTTCAAGAACAAGGTGATGCCAAACGGGCTGCGATGGTGCTAGGCAACCTTGGCGGCCTCTACGCTGCTATGGGTGATAAAGAACAGGCTTATAATGCTTACCGCCAAGCAGCTGATACATTTGAAGAGCTGGGTGAAGAAAAGCTATACGGCGAAACGCTGGTTGCTATGGGCGATTTGCAAGTGCGCGAAGGCAAACTCACGTCTGGTGCAGCAACTTACCAAGTTGGGCTTGAGCACCTTGGCGACTTGAATATGCGCCAGAAAATCATTCGGCGACTATCTGGCTTAATTAACCGTTTTGGCGGCGGTAGCTAACCCTTATAAACCCCTATGGCCATACCAACACAGCCTACACCGTTGTTCACACAACGGCATTTTAGGGTATTGCTTATTCTCTTTTGTTTATTGAGCGCGTTTTATCTTTCCACTTATAGCGCTCGTATACAAAGCGGCGATACACTGACATTTTTTGACATCATCAGCAGCCGAGTACGCTTTGGAGATGTGCTGCTAGATGAATCGCTATATCACGATTTACCGCTGAATATCACTGAGCATAGCCGCACTTTATTGAAACCAACGCGAGAAACTGATTTTCTTCAGTTCATCCTCGCTGAGCCACTTTACCGACTAGCAAATGCTGTCCCCAGTTTTGGGTATGTTCATACAGTTTGGCTATACAACGCATTTATAGCAGCATTGAGTGGATGTCTGCTTTATCTATTGGTAAGGGCATTTAACTACCCAGAAGCCACTGCCCTACTCGCAGTATTTTTCTTCACTACAGCCACCATCATCTGGCCTTATAGCAAAACTTTTTTTCGTGAACCAACAGTCACTTGCTTCTTGCTATTAGCAACACTAGCCATTATACAGTGGCGCAATAGCGGGTATCGGGCAATTCTTTGGGGAGCAGTGGCTGTACTTAGCGCAGCCGGTGCATTCTTCACCAAAGACACAGCTATTTTAGCCTTTCCTGCCCTGGTTTTGTTCGCTTTCCCCACCTTACCTATTGTTAAAAAAACAATCTTCAAACGTTTATCATCGTGGGCTTTAGTTGGCCTTATTGCCCTACCGATTCTCATCATCTTATCGGGGGTACAGTTAGACTTGATTATTGGTCTCAGCCCAACGACAAGAGACCCAAATAATACTGAACAGCTTCTTTCATTCACGCAGCGGGCGTTACATACCTACCTACTCAGCCCTGGCGGGAGCATTTGGGGCACTTCGCCTATTTTGCTATTGGCCGCACCGGGCTTATGGTTGCTTTGGCGGCAAGGGAAAGCGCGTCTGGTCTGGTTTATCCTTGTAGCCGTCTTGGGCTATGCTGTGGGATATGCAACTTTAAGTGGTGTGCACTGGTTTGGTGGACTATCGTGGCCGCTGCGTTTTCTTGTGCCTGTTGTACCAATCGCGCTGTTGGGCGCACTGCCGATTATTGACCGTTTGGCACACCGTAAAATAACGAAGTGGGGTGTCATAGCCATTGTTGGGCTATGGTTATACAGCCTATGGGTGCAATGGAATGGTGTCGCGCTGGATTGGTCTCAATATCCAAAGCATCTTCCCCCAGAAGCAGAAAAGCTCAGTGAATGGGGGCCGGGCTTGAACACCTTTACCTATTTGCGATGGGTCTTGTTGCCGCCATTATGGGGCGAATTGGGCTTTGACATTGCATGGGTTCGAGCAGGTATTCAACATATCCTCATCATGCTGTTTGTATTTGCAGCAGGCAGTGGATATTTGCTCTATAGAGCAGTAAAACAACAAACACATAAACGTGCAGAGTTTGTTTTAACGGGTGCATTGCCCTTTATCCTAACTGGTATTGTTGCTATAGGACTCATTCAGCTTTATGGACATGATGGGTTATATTATGGCGACAAAGTGAGTTTACAGCAGATAGCGACGTATCTAAACCAAACGGAACAAGGAGACATCGTCGTTTTAAGCGACCCTACTTATTTGAACTTCGCACTGAACACGTCGCCAGGTCAGGCGCGCTATATCACCCTACCCTTCCAGCCAGGTGAACAACCAAGTGAGCAACAACCGCCCAATATCATCACGGATAATCTAACGGCGCAATTATCGCAAGATACAATTCCATTATTGCATTGGCTAGCAGACCAGCAAACACAACTCTATCTACTCACCAATACCAGCCGCTATCTACCATGGGCAAAACGGCCTGTAGAGCGCTTTCTCGCAAGACATTACTACCCTATCGAAGAGCTGGCTATTCCTTCGCCAGACCCTACAGCACGCCTCATCAGATTTGATACCACCGATGCGCCAGATAGTAGTGCCTTCAATACTTATCCACAAGTTTTCACTGATATTCGTTTTGGAGACCATCTAACACTGTGGGGATATACATTGCCGCTGGGCGAAAGTTATCGCCCTAATGAACGTATACCTATCACATTGTTCTGGCAAACAGACGAGCCATTAGACCAAAACTATAACGTTGGTTTACTGCTGCGCCAGAAAGAACCTGATTGGCCTATTGCCCAACAGCCGAATGACCCTGAGCCATTATGGGGCTTCGCGCCAACGAGCACATGGCAACCCTATAC
>DAOTWU010000074.1:0-4116 GCA_034435735.1 Anaerolineae bacterium
GGATGGAAGCGGGTTTCTAAAACAGGATAGTCAACTAAACTCTTATACTCACCCACGCGGTGGGCGGCGTCAATGCTGATGCCCCAAGGTAGGTTGGTGGGGAGACCGTAAAGCTCCTGATTAACATAGTTTGCCCAACGTCCGATGGCTTGCCCTAAGGGCATGGCAACGGCGGCAATATCTAGCCATACGGGAATTTCAAGCTTATTGCGGCGCATGTAAATGTATGCACCTAAAAAGCCACCAATGACCGCGCCAAAAATACTCAATCCACCAGACCAAATGGCAATAGCCCCGTTATTGACATCAAAGAAGTTTTGAAAATACCAAGCGGTATCACGCCCTTCGGCAACGGCGCTAATGGGCGGGAAAAGCACAAACCACAGGCGCGCGAAGATGATGCCGGGGATAATTGCCCATGTGAGCGCGCCCCAGATGTGGTCTGGGTCTAAGCCGCGCCGCTTAGCTAGCCGCGCTGCTGCCCATGCTGCTACCAACATAGCGGTTACAATGATGATGCCATAGTACCTGATTTGCACTTGGCCAATCTGGATAAATTCAGCGTGAAACTCCATATCAAGAATCCTCTCGTTCCTTTAAAACTTTATAAACATGCCATAGGCGCTGCCCCGCTGTGAAATTTGTTCCAACAGCTAAAATCACAACGCCTATTTCCAGTAAGGTTGGGATGAGTAACATTATCAAAATGACAATGATACGCTCCAACCGAGTAAATAAGCCAACTTCCACATCAACCCGCAGGCCGCCCGCTCTGCCGCGTATATAGCTCACCATATAGCTACCCATTAACGCCAGCAAAGCGAGTAACATCCAGCCAAAGCGGTCTTGTACCGCAAAATAATAGCTTAAAGCGCCAAAAATTAAACCGTCGGCGTAACGATCTAATGCCGAATCTAGCATAGCGCCGAATTTGCCTTTGCGTTGCATTGCCCGCGCTACCGCGCCATCAATGGCGTCTAATGGTAAGCTGAGCAATAACACAATGCCGCCAATTTGTAGGTCACCTTGGGCGATAAAAAAGGCCGCCACCGCTACGAAAACAAGCCCTGTGACTGTTACCATATCGGGGTGTATGCCGGCGCGATGCAAGGTCATGCCCACTCGTGACATGAAGCCGGCGGTGAGGCTGCGTAAACGTTGTGAGAAGGTCGTTGGTTGTTGGTTCGCCATGAAATACGCTCTTGAAAGTTAGATGGCTTTCGGCTACACTACGCTGCGATGTCGGGGCGTGGCGCAGTCCGGAAGCGCGCACCGTTCGGGTCGGTGAGGTCGTGGGTTCAAATCCCGCCGCCCCGACTAAAAACTCCCGCACTAAGTGGGAGTTTTTTCATTTTTTACGAGGCGTAATCATAAGGATTTTCGCCCGTTGTCGGTAGGGTTAATTAAAGCGCCAGAGTTTTTATTGCCGCCAGTGGGGTGGCTGTAGCTCTTCCCCGCGTAAAAGCGCCCCCAAATAGTTCACCGCTAGAACAATGTTTATCTCCAACGTAGGATGTTCTGGGCTACCTTGATGAAGCGTAACAAGAACGGCTTGTAAGCCAATTGGGCGAAAATCTGCCAGCAGTAATTGGTTGTTGCCCTTGCGGATTTGTATTTGTACCTCATCCGCAACGCCGCGTCCCGCTGTTTCGCTCGTTTGCTCCCCTAGAAGAAATAGCGCCGCTGATAAAGCAGAGAGTCGTTGGATTTGGTCGATGTTGTTCAAGGTTGCAGTGATAGCGATGCCATTAGTGCCAACCAACACCACACCTTCAATGGTTGTAGTAGATTCCTGCAACCCCCATAAACAACGGGTAGCAAGGGCGACTTGATGTGCATTTAGCATGCGTTCACCCTAAATAAGGCGCTAAGAATTGGACGATGAGGTCTGCCATTTTTATCGCGGCCTCTGGCATAAGATGCAAGCCATCAAATGTGAATGTATAGCCATATTGTTGTCGTTCTGCTTCATAATCTGCCCAACCTTGGCTAACTCGCCGCCCTATCTCATTAATTGATTGAAGTGAGATAGGTTTGCCTTTGCCAACATCTGATGGCGGGAAATGGGCGAATAGGTCTAATACAGGCACGTTAAGCTGCTCAGCCACCTTGCGCGCAATTTCATTATAATGCTTCATGCCTTCGATGACTTTGGTGTTAGCTTCCGTTGGCGGTAAGCCTACAACAGGCAAAATCTGCTGTAACTGTATCTCTGTCAGTAAATCGCGGTAAATACGCTCAAACTGCTGTGGCGAGATGAATCCATCTGGTATCCCTTGTACCTGCTGGTAATAGGGGCGTACTTCGGGATAGGTGTAAGAAATCATGTCATTACCCCCAACCATAGTGAAGATAATATCCGGCATTTGTGCCGTGATTTCATCTAAACGGCGGTATAAGTTGAGTACCGTGTTGCCACCTATCCCAGCATTGATAACTTCATGTTCTGGTAGCTGTGCTGCAACGCCAGCCACAAAGTTCCCACCATAGCCGCCCCATGTGAGGCTATCTCCTAAAAACACAATCAACATAATGCCCCTTACCACCGGTGATGCACATATGGCGCAATATAACGCTCGTAAATATCAGCCACATAAGCCATTTGCTCGGCTGTGAGTTGGGGCAGTTCGGCAGCATTCACATTATCTTGTACTTGCTGTGGATTTTTTGCACCTGGAATAGCGCAGGTTACGGCATCGTGCATGAGTATCCAACGCAGGGCAAACTGTGCCATTGTCGCGCCTTGTGGCACAATTTTGCGTAGCTCTTCTACCGCTTCTAACCCAACTTCATAAGGCACACCGCTAAAAGTTTCACCCACATCGAAAGCTTTACCTTCGCGGTTATAGTGACGGTGGTCATCAGCGGTGAATGTGGTGTTTCTGGTCATTTTGCCTGTGAGTAGCCCACTTGCTAGTGGTACACGGGCTAAGATGCCCACCTGCCGCCGTTTGGCTTCTTCAAAGAATAAGCCTGCTGGTCTATGACGGAACATATTGAAGATGATTTGAACCGTTTGTACACCAGGGAACTCTATAGCCTTAAGCGCTTCTTCAACTTTTTCTACGCTAACACCGTAGTAACGAATTTTCCCTGCTTGAACAAGATTGTCCAGTGCTTCAAATACTTCTGGGCGGTAGTAGACTTCTGTTGGGGGGCAGTGTAGCTGCAATAAATCCAAACACTCCACATCAAGGTTCTTCAAACTGCGTTCAATAAAAGCCGTCAGATTTTTGGCATTATAACCATCTGCCGTATGGGGATTGAGCCGTCGCCCCGCTTTTGTGGCAACGATGATTTGCTCACTGCGCTCTTTCAGTATCCGCCCGATGAGGCGTTCACTGCGCCCATCGCCATAAACATCCGCCGTATCGATAAAATTAACACCTAAATCAATAGCCTTATGTAAAGTTGCGAGGGCGTCGGCCTCACTCACTTGTCCCCAATCTGCGCCCAGCGCCCATGCGCCTAAGCTAATCTCTGAAACTTCCCAACCTGTACGACCTAAAACACGATATTTCATTATCCCCACCTGTTTTGTTAGATATAAAGCAAAAGAGGATGGCCACAATAACCATCCCCTTTATTATAGTTCTACTTGTGATGACCGTTTAATGCCTTAGGCCTCAGCTTGCCAGAACTCTGGATCGTAAGCGGGCAGTTCACAGCGCAATGGACGGTCTTCACGGAAGCCCAGCGCGTAATCTGCCTGCATCAATGTGTGAATTTCGCTAGTGCCTTCGTAGATGACCGCACCTTTACTATTGCGCAAGTAACGCTCTACTGGGTATTCATCGCTGTAACCATAAGCGCCGAAAACTTGTACCGCTTCAAGCGCCGCTTTCACACTATGATCGGTAGCATACCACTTCGCGAGGCTGGTTTCGCGGGTATTGCGAATACCTTGGTTTTTCATCCAGCCAGCACGCATTACCAACAGCCAGGATGTATCGTACCATTGGCGCATCCAGGCGATTTTTTGCTTGACGAGTTGGTGATGTGCAATAGGCTTGCCAAAGGTTTCACGCTCTAAAGCGTAGTTCACACTCTCTTCTAGGCAGGCGCGGATGAGGCCAGTTGCACCAGCTGCCACGGTATAACGCCCGTTATCCAAGC
>DAOTWU010000075.1:0-3021 GCA_034435735.1 Anaerolineae bacterium
CAGATGAGGTCATTCCCTTTCTAGAAAATGTACTTCACGGGCGGAATGTGCCGCGAGAGCGTATGATGGAAGTCGCCGAACATTATATGCACTTTGGCGGGGTTAGCCCAATCAATGAACAGAACCGCGCGCTTATTGCGGCGTTAAAAACCGAACTGGCCGAACATGGGATAAATCTACCCATCTACTGGGGCAATCGCAACTGGCATCCGCTATTAGAAGATGCGCTGCGGCAGATGCGTGATGATGGCGTAAAGCGTGCGCTGGCGTTTTTCACTTCGGCATACAGCAGTTATTCGGGCTGCCGCCAATACCGCGAAGATATTGCCAAAGCCCGCGCTGCAATTGGCGAAGACGCGCCGATTATTGACCGCATTCGGATGTACTATAACCACCCAGGTTTTATCGAGCCAAATGTTGAGCATTTACGGACGGCGTTAGCACAAATCCCCACCGAGAGACAAGCAAAAGCATGTGTTATCTTCACTGCTCATAGCCTGCCGCTGAGCATGGCACAGAGTTGTGCTTATGTAGCGCAATTGCAAGAAGCCGCGCAGTTAGTAGCACAAGGCGTAGGCATTACAGATTATGACCTTGTTTATCAAAGCCGCAGCGGCCACCCCCACCAACCATGGCTAGAGCCAGATATTCTTGACCATTTGGGCGAGCTGCATAAAGCAGGCGTTCAAGATGTGGTGATATTGCCGCTTGGCTTCATCAGTGATCATATGGAAGTATTATATGATTTAGACACCGAAGCGCTCCAGCTAGCGGAAGAACTGGGTATGAATTTGGTGCGGGCAGCAACAGTGGGGACGCATCCACGTTTTATACAAATGATACGCGAACTCATCGTAGAGCGAATGGAAGCCCAACCGATTAGATCATATCTGGGAAAACTTGGGCCTGTGCACGATATTTGCCCAGCAAATTGCTGCCTATCAGGCCGCCCAATCAACGAGCCTCATCACCATCAGCGGCCATCTTCTAGCGGGAAAGCATAGGGAGATAAAGTGCTGTGACGTTACTTGTTGCGGGTATCAATCATCGCACCGCCCACCTCGCCTTGCGCGAGAAACTCTACCTTGGGGGCGATATGCTAGCAACAAACTTAAGGCATCTGGCATCGCAACACATGCCAGAGAAATTTAGCGAAAGCGCAATTCTCTCCACATGTAACCGTCTGGAGATTTATGCCGTTGGCGCAATTGATGATATAAAACAGCAAGTCTGTACCTGCTTGGCGCGGCTACAAGGTATTGATGAAGCAATACTGGCACAACACCTTTATATTTACACTGATGAGGCGGCGGCACAGCACCTCATGAAAGTTGCATGTGGGCTTGATTCGCTCATTCTGGGTGAACAGCAAATTCTGGGACAGGTGAACACTGCTTACCAACTTGCCCATAAAATGGGGAATACCGGCCCTATTCTCAACCAACTTTTCATACAAGCCATACATGCGGGTAAGCGCGCCCACACCGAAACCCATATTAGCCGCCATACCACTTCTATCAGCCATGCAGCAGCGCAGCTCATTTCGCAACATGTCGCGCTGAAAAATGCTCGTATTCTACTCATCGGCGCGGGCGATATGGCGCGGTTGGCCGGCAAAGCTTTAGCAGGGCGCAATGCCCAACATATCACCGTCATTAACCGCACATATAAACGCGCCCTTACACTCGCTGAGCATATTGGCGGTATAGCAAAGCCTTATATGGCATTGCAAGAATCAGCTATGCAGGCCGATGTTATCTTAACTGCAACTGGCGCACCACATATCATTCTGTCCAAAGCAGATATTCAACAACTCAATGAACAACGCGGAAATAAACCGCTGTTACTAGTGGATATTGCTGTTCCGCGAAACATCGAAAAACTAACACCCCCATTCCCCAACATCACGCAATACGATATTGATGATTTGAAGCACGTTGTAGACGAACACCGCGAACAGCGCGAGGCAGCCATCCCGCAAGTAGAGCACATCATCAGCGAGGAACTGGCAGCTTTTACCGCTTGGTTACAGAGCCGCGCAGTTGTGCCTATACTCAAGGATTTACGCACACGCTTAACCGCACTAGCAGAGCAGGAAGTGCGGCAAGCCCTGAACAAGTTGGGTGGTATAAATGAGCGCGAACAACAAGTCATTGAGCGAATGGCGCACCGTTTGGTTAACAAAATTTTGCACGAGCCAACAACGCGGCTGAAATCTTATGCAGCAGATGGCAATGGTGATTACTATGCACAGGCAGTGCGGGAGCTTTTTGCTCTTGACAATGAGTAAACGGTGGACTTCATGACAGCAGATACGAGTAAAACCATCATCAAGCTAGGAACGCGAAAATCAGCTCTAGCGCGATGGCAAACGGAACATGTGGCCAAAATGCTACGGGCAGCAAACCCCCATATTGAAACCGAAGTAAAGATTATCACCACTCAGGGTGACCGTGTGTTGGATACACCCTTACCGCTCATCGGGGGAAAAGGCCTATTCACAGCAGAGTTAGAGCAAGCGTTGCTCAGCGGTGAAATCGATTGTGCGGTGCATAGTTTGAAAGATTTGCCGACAGAGATGCCCGATGGGCTGACCATCGGCGCAATACCATTACGGGCAGCCGTCGAAGATGTGCTTATCACGCAAGGACCTTACCGTTTAGCAACGTTGCCACAAGGCGCAACTCTTGGCACAAGTAGCCGCCGTCGAGCAGCGCAATTACGGGCAGTGCGGGCGGATTTGAATATTATCGATATTCGCGGCAATGTAGATACCCGCATTGCCAAAGTGATGGATGAAGATAGTCCCTACCAAGCTTCCATTCTGGCTAAAGCTGGTTTAGAAAGATTAGAAAGGCTGGGCGATGCGGCAGAAATTTTACCGCTTGATGTGATGCTTCCCGCTCCTGGGCAAGGTGCACTGGCAGTACAATGTCGCGATGACGCTCAACTCGTATCTATGTTAGCTTCAATTGAGCATAAACCCACACGCATCGCCGTAACCGCAGAGCGTGCTTTTCT
>DAOTWU010000076.1:0-3188 GCA_034435735.1 Anaerolineae bacterium
CATCTATTGCTAGAACTATCGCACAACTTGATTTACAGCGCGTTCGCAAAGCCGTTGAACGTTGGCAACAAGCAGGTGTTCAAATTGTTACTGCGCGAGATGAGACTTATCCACAGGCGCTATTGCGCTTAGATGACGAGCCGCCGACTTTGTTTATTCGCGGGCAATGGCCTATGCCAGAACGCCCCGCCATCGCCATTGTTGGCACGCGCCAAGTATCAGGTAGAGGTAGTGTTACAGATGTACACAGTTTAGCCGCATGTCTAGCTAGATCTGATTATAATATTATCAGTGGTCTTGCTTATGGTATTGATATTTTTGCTCATTTAGGAGCATTAAATCGGACACAAGGGTATACTTTAGCTGTATTAGGTAGTGGGGTTTTCAAAATTTATCCTCCAGACCACATTAAACAAGCCGAGATGATCCAACAACATGGCGCGTTGTTATGCGAAGTTGCGCCGAATGCAACCGTGAGCACATCAGGGTTGGTTGCGCGTAATCGCATCATTGTTGGTCTATCACAAGCGGTAATTTTGGTTGAAAGCGAGTTGAAAGGCGGTGCTATGCACGCTGCTCGCCGTGCCCTAAAATTGGGCATCCCGCTCTATGTTTTTGATAAACCGTTATCAGGCAATCAATATTTGTTAGAGCAAGGCGCGAAGCCTGTGCCTTCTAGTTGGGATTTAGATTGGCATACATGGGCGGAGCAATTGGTTTTCAATCCTCCGCCAGCGTGAATTCTGATGCGAGCAGGCTATAAAGCTCCATATCGATATAACGCCCGTGCAGCATTTTATCTTGTCGCAAAATGCCTTCGAAAGTGAAGCCTAATCGTTTGGCAACCGCAATACTGGGCTGGTTACCCACTGCCGCCCGTAAAATAACGCGGTTAAGGCGCAAGTTGTGAAACCCAAAGCGCAATAATCGCCGTGCCGCCTGTGTCATAATACCTTTGCCGGTATACTCTTCTCCTAACCAATACCCAATTTCTGCCTTATCGTTGACCATATCCACATCAAAGAGTGATACCGTTCCCGCCACATGACCCCGATAAAAAATTAGTGGGTTATAACGCCGCTTATCATAAAAGCCCTCGTGCACAAAGCGGAAAAAACGATAGGTTTCTTCAATGCTTTTGTGCCAATCTACCCAGCTTAAATATTTTCGTAGGTAAGCGCGATTGCGTTGGATGAGGGCGAAAAACGGCACGGCATCTTTTGCAACAGGCAGGCGTAGTTCGATAGCTTCATTAACTATTAGGTGTAATAACTGGCTTTTTTCCATAGAAACCTCTTTTACCCTAAGTATAGTTTTCCAGCCTATCTTCCCGCAATTTAGTAAAAGGCCATATTCAATTTTTGTGTGGGTGGCTATACTGTAATGCTAATTGTTCACATCCTCTGAAGGAGTCTAATTTATGCCGCTGTTCACAATTTTTATTTTTGCTGCGGTATTTATTGGTGCTGGCGTCATGTTAGCGCCCGCTTGGCCTACTCGCCAACCGCGTATTGCGCTGGCCACAACATTGGCTATTGCTCTGGTTGTAGGCGGTACAGTTTTCTGGGCTTCTGCTTTTGGGTGGAACAATTTAGTCATCGATTATATGCTCTTTGCCCTTGTATCTGCTATTGTGCTAGGTGGCACGCTTTCACAAGCACAGGCACGGGCAGAGGCGCGCGGTGAAATTTTGCTAGACCGTGACCAGGGGTGGCCTGGTCCACAGGATTTGGTCTTTTTCGCCATTATTGGCTTGCTTTTCATCATTCCCGCCGGAGCTTTATCTGTGCCAATGGGTACAGATGCCCAAGGGTTGGGCTATTTTGCGCTGATGGCGCGTGATGGTGGTGGGTTGAATACACTCGCGCCTTATCATCCAGAAATCACTTATTTATACGCACCTGGCATGACTGCTCTCAGTGCCTATCTCAGTTTGCGCTTAGGCCAACCCATGCCCGCAATTCAGTTTGGGGTTGGTGCGGTTCTGGGCGTCTTATGCGTCTGGCTGGCCTATGATTTAGGGGCAGAAATTAAGAATAAAAAGCTGGGGCGCGCTTTTGCTTTGGCGATGTTGGGTGAGTTCGCCCTATTTGGCCTCTTCTTAGAAGGCCAATTTTCCGCCATGATGGGCGTGCTTTTTGGCTTGGCCTTTGTCCTCTACGCCTTGCGCTACCAACAACATAAAATGCCAGCCGATTTGGTTGGTGCTGGTCTGCTCTTTGGCGCAACAGTTTTGGCCAATCCTAATGTGGCAATTGCGGCCATTCTTGGTTTTATTGGCTGGTTGGTTGTAATGAATTTAGGGCAGCCACGATTAACGGGCTACCACTTTATTGCGCTGGCGTTGGGCATCCCCTTTGTTGCACTTTTAGGACTAGGGCCATGGCTGATTGATAATTGGGCGCTTTTCCAACAGGATATTACTGCACCCTACACCAGCAGCCTGACGGGTTTACCACAGATTTTATTGGTGCACGGCGTGCTAATTTTGGGCTTTGGAGTGATAGGGGCGATAACAGGCCTCAAACAACGCGCTCAACCTGTGTTATTGGCGCTTGTCTGGCTGGTTCTTGCCCTTGATTTTGCGACAACGGGCATTATTCCTAGCCTCTTAGCACCATTTAACACGCCGCTCACCCGTTATGATTATCCTGCCCGTATTGGGTGGAGCGGTGCGATTATTCCGCTGACGATTTTAGGGGGGTATGGCCTTTATTGGGTGTGGGAGCATGTCATCGCTCCACGTTATGGCCGCTTCCTATACGCACGTGCTTATATCCTCATGACTGGCATGGCCGTTGTGCTGGCGATAACGGGTTTTTCTTCCGAAGCGTTACTCACCTCTGCCCGTGATACCTTAGACCTTCCCGGCGCTTATGCCTCATGGGCAGATATTGATGCTATGCTCTGGCTCAAAGCGAATGCAGCACCTGATGCGCGCATCCTCAATTATGAAAGTCCACTAGGGGATTGGGTGCCTGTTATTGCCGAACGTGATAGCGTCTTTTTCCCTATGTCCCCCGTTTATGTTGGGGCAGAAGAGGCTCAACAGCAACAAGCTCAATGGCGGGCATTCTGGCAATCACCAACTGCACCGGAGTTTGAAGCGCAGTTTCGAGATGATGCCATCAATTATGTCATTGTTCCCCAATCCATAGATTTAACGGAATCATTGTCGACTTTGCCCT
>DAOTWU010000077.1:0-2031 GCA_034435735.1 Anaerolineae bacterium
GCATGATTTTGTAGGCGTTCAACATCGTATGCCAGCGACTACGCTCATTTTCGCCATAAGCATTTGCACGTTGGCGCACATCTAAACGAGGACGCACCCGATAAGCAAGCCCTGTCTTTGTGTCGATAAATGTCGCCGCGATTTTGCCATAGTCCACCACTCGCATTGTGCGATGGCCGACGGTGCAGCCAGTAGCAGCAGCGACACCATCGGCAAAACAGCCATCTGTTTCTACAATCGCCAGTAGGCGTTTATTGGTTTGGGGCAACGGTAAATCGAAGAGTTTTGCCGCCAGAACGCCCATTCGCACACCGAGAACCTGCCGCGGACATACATGATTATGGTCAGCAGCAGAACGCGCGAGTAATTCTTCCAGTGTGGGCATTAGGGCACCTCCAGCGGCAAGTCCTCATTGCCATCAAGTTGTGCGAGGTAGGCGATAATGGCGACAATCTCGCTATCTGATAGGAAGAAATTAGGCATTGGTGAATTCGCCCGTTCAGCCGATGGGTTTATCAGCACAGCACGAATCTCTTCCACCGTCAAGCGATTGGTCACATTCTCCAAGTCCGGTGCTTTTATCGCCCCTGTCCCGCCAATAGTATGGCATCGACGACAATTATAATCGGAAACTAGCTGTTCGCCTGTTTGCACAGGGTTTGTCAGGTCAACGGGCTTTAGCCAGTTTAACACAAAACGTGGAGGATGGGTGACCAGCCAGAGGCTGGCCACCACGATTAGCACTAGGACAATCCAGCGCCGTTGCATCTTTAGACCTTTATGACATCTACACGAGTGTCATAGAAGCTGGCGCTACCACCGATGGGGTCGGTCAGGCAGACATCGCCAACAACGGGGTCAAGGCGGTTCACTGGATTGGCGCACAAGCCGCTGGCACGGCGCTCATCACCTGGGATTTCTACCCCGTTAATGGTGACGGTGTTCGAACCATATGCCCAGTGACCATAGCTCCAGCTTACCGAGACAACGCCGGGGCGCATGCCTTCGACGACCTTAACGCGCCCTTCAACACGGTAAGTGCGGCCATCGCCAAGGTCAAACTCACCATTCGGCAAGCTAGCGGAAACGAGACGGGCACGGTCACCATCCTGCAAGCCAAGGCGCTCGGCATCGGCGCGGTTCATCAGGATGTAGTTTTCCTTGAGCACCGAAGCTTGTAGCCATGGCGATGTAACAGTACGGCTTTGCCCGCCAACAATCTCTTTATAGGTCGAGAGGATGAAGGGATATTCGCTATCATCCACGACATTACCGCCAGCATCTTTGATAGGCTCATAACGCGGCAGGCCATCGAAGCGTTCGCCGGTCATGCTATCAATGCCTTTGGCAACTTTTTCGACGAAGAGATGCCATTGGCCTTTCCAAGGATGACCAAGTTTATCGCCCTTGTAGGCCTTGCTAGCTGGAGCATAGCGCCCACCACGATTAATCATGTAGACGACGCTTGGCCATAACTCTTCTGGCACAGATTTTGACCAGACCTCTTCATCGAAAACTTCTGGCGGTAGATGGCGACGAGCTTCGCGGAAGATGCGGAATTCTTCTTCATCTGCCGCGGGGAGCATCTCAGAGCCATCATCTTTATCGCCAAAAGCCAGATTGGCGGCCATCGCCAGATAGTAGTGTTCTGGTCGAGTGAACGGGAAGCCTTCACCGAGGCCATTTTCGCCGAAGCCTGGCAGCCCCAGACGCAAGCCAACCGCGATGAGGAAGGCTTCCATGCTGATAGGCATGCGTTCGCCCTCTACCTCGACAATTTCTGTCAACGGGGCAACAGTTGGCTGGCGAATCTTGCTCACCTTAGTCTGAATCGCCGGTGTGATGTGTGGAATACCCCAGCGTTCCATATAGGTGAGGTCGGGGATGACATAGTCGGCGTACATAGTTGTTTCGCCGAGAACGATGTCACAAGCAATCACCAGCGGGATACGCTCGGTATCGCGGAGCATTGCCGCTTGAACATGGCCACCTGGTGTTGCGAAGACCGGTGTACCCTTCTGAATAAAGAGC
>DAOTWU010000078.1:0-1501 GCA_034435735.1 Anaerolineae bacterium
ACAAAACCCCTGCTAGCGCTATTAGACCCACTCCCTGTTGTTTCCGAAACGCAAATCGCCCTAGCGCGCTGGATGAGCGACACCTACTTAACGCCATTAGGCCAATGTTTATGGCTCATGCTACCGCCGGGAATTGCGGGCTACCGCACCAAACGGGTGACACTTATCCAACAGGATGCGAGCAGCGATGACCCACTAGAGCATCGCATTATTGAGATACTGCGGCAGCGCGGTGCATTATTATTGAGCCAGATTAAAGCCAGCAGCAAGGCCAGAGCCAAAGCAGTGGACGCCGCATTAAAGCATTTAGAGCAGCTGGGAATCATAGAGCAAAGCGCAGCTTTAAGCCCGCCAACAGTGCGGGCACGCTATAGCCAAACCGCACGGTTGGCCATTCCTCCGCAAGCCATTCACGGTGTCGCGCGCCATCTGGGGCGAGATTCACGGCGGGCGCGATTATTAGAGGTCATTGCGGCATCTGGGGATGAGGGCTTACCTGTACAAAAAGCGCTAAAGCTGGCTGAAGTAAACCGCCAAGTTTTAACCACATTGGTCAATAGTGGCGCGGTGGAAATTATTGAAGGTTGGGCGCGGTTAGCGCTCCCGCCCGAAGCGGTGGATGAAGTGCTGATTGACCTGCGCGAAGGGTACAAGCAACTGCGCGCGCTAGAGCTGTTAGCTGAACATGGCACGATGAGCATTGACGCCCTACGTGAGCAAAGTGGCATCAAAAGCGCGGACGTGAAAAAATTGGCGGAAGACGGCTTGATTGAAGTATATGAAAGTCCTATTTTCCATGACGTGCTCGCCAATCGAGACTTTATCCCCAAAATGCCGCCAATGCTTACCCCCGCACAAAAAGAAGCGTGGCAGCCTATTGAGGCACAAATTAAGGCGTGGCAATGGGGAAAAGCGCAAGGCCATACATTTTTACTGCATGGCGTCACAGGGAGCGGCAAAACAGAAATTTACTTGAAAGCAATTGAGCAAACGCTAGCGCAAGGGCGCGATGCTCTGTTTCTTGTGCCAGAAATCGCCCTAACACCCCAGACCATCCGCCGTGTTGCAGAGCGCTTTCCGGGGCAGGTTGCGGTTATTCATGGCAGCCTGAAGCCGCGTGAACGCTATGACACTTGGCAGCGGATACGGCGCGGGTTGGTGAAAATTGTTGTTGGGGCGCGTTCGGCTATCTTCGCCCCGCTCGCCGATATTGGCCTCATTATCCTTGATGAAGAGCATGACCACAGTTACAAACAAACGCCCCCCATCTCCCCGCCCTACTACCACACGCGCGAAATTGCCGAATATCTGGCAAAACTGCAAAAAGCCGTTGTGCTATTAGGAAGTGCCACGCCCGATGTAGAGACGTTTTACCGTGCAGAGCGCGGGTCTATCACTTATTTACATTTACCAGAGCGCATCATGGGGCATCGGGGGCATATCGCAGCGCTAGAGCGAGAAACAGGCATGGCGGCACGCTACCAGCCAGCAGATACAGATG
>DAOTWU010000079.1:0-17676 GCA_034435735.1 Anaerolineae bacterium
ACAGGGTCATGGGATACCACCGCCATCCTCTGGGATATGAACACTTTTGAGGAAATCCGCAAGTTTGAAGGTCACACTGGCGGTGTCACTCATATTGAATTCTTGCCAGAAAAACAAGCCATTCTCACCTCATCGTGGGATAACAGCTTACGCATGTGGAACATCGTCACTGGTGCTGTCCTCCGTGAATTCAATGGCCATACCGGTGGTGTTAATGCTTTAGCCATCAGCCCAGACCGCAGCGTAGCCATTAGTGGCGCTTTTGATACCTTTGTGCGTGTATGGGATGTTAACAGCGTGCTAGAAGTAGACCGCCTTATTGGCCCTGCTGGTGTGAATATCGTCAGCTTTAGCCCTGATGGTCGTATTTTGGCTGCTGGCTATGACGATAACACCATCGTGCTTTGGGATATGCGCACCCACCGCCCAATTAAGACGCTTGAAGGCCATAATGGCCATGTCAATGAACTCGATTTCACCTCTGATGGCGCGCTTTTAGTTTCTGGTGATGATGAAGGCTCTGTTTTTCTTTGGGACGTGGCCACAGGTGAATTGCTCTGGCAGAAAGATATGCTAGTTTCTGGCGCGGTTGGTGGGCTAGATTTCTCATTTGACGATAGTCAGTTATTGGTTGGTGGTGGCGCGTTTGTTCACTTGCTGGATATAAACGGTGAATCTATTGCTGCGTTTGAGTATGCGGGGCGTGTTGTCTCGGCGATATTCCATCCAGATGGGACGAAGTTCGCCGTAGGCTTGCTGCGGGCAGATAATAATCTGCTGCTTGCTGATGCGCAAACAGGCGAAGCTATTCGCCAATATGATGGCCATACGGATGGCATTTTGGCATTGGCTTTTAACCAAGATGGTTCGCAACTGCTCTCTGGCTCATTTGATAATTCCATGCGCCTATGGGATGTAGAGACAGGCCAACTTATCAATACTTTTATCGGCCATAGCGAGCGTATCGGTAGCGTGGCCTTCAGCCCAGATGGTAAGTTTGCGCTCTCTGGCTCTAACGATGTTTCTATGCGTTTATGGGATTTAGAATTTCAGCGTGAAGTTTATGCTTATAAAGAGCAAACCGAACGCATTCAAAGTGTGGCCTTCAGCCCAGATGGCCGTATTTTAGTATCAGGTAGCCGTGATGGCTCTATCGTTATTTGGGCTTTGCCGTGGCCAACCGAACAAGCACACGAATGGGCACAGCAAAACCGTTACTTGCGCGATTTAACTTGTGCTGAGCAAAAACTCTATTTAGTGAACGCCGAGTGTGAGAACTAAGCCTGCATACTTGGCGGATATGCCTATAATAGAGTTTGTCTATCTAAAAAAGGGGATGCTCTATGAGCGAAAAGAAAAATCTTGGCGATAGCCTTACTGGAGGTAAGGGGGAGAAATCTGGCAAAGGTGGTTTGGAAGATGCACTTAAGGGTGGAAGCACGAACCCTACTGCTGATGCGCTTAGCAGCGCGTTGGGAGGTGCGGCTAAGACAGAGAAACCCAAGAAGAGCGGGCTAGCTGCCGCTATGATTGGTTCAAAGCAAGCGATGGAAGCGCGGCAAGCACGCAAAGAAAAGACAAAAGCCGTCGCTGCTGGCATGATGGCTAAAATGGCTGCCGCCCGCGAAGCTGCTAAAGATACCAAGCCGCTTGATGAGGCACAAGCGGCTGAGTTCGAAAGCACGAAAAGCGCGCTGCGCCGCCGTTATGACACCCTCATTCGTAATGTGCGTTTAACCAGTGTGCAAAACGATTTGGCGCGTTTAAGTCAAGTGACTTCTGCTCTGCCACAAAAGGTGCAGGCCCTGCGTGACCGCGGTTATGCCTACCGCGCTTATTTCGAGAATAAAGTGCAGGTGTTACAAGAGCAATGGGATGCGGTGGATGATGAGCTGAAAGCTTATCAGGATGAAGAAGCCGCCGCTTTGGAAGAGGCTTTACAGCCCATTAGCGACTTGTTCACAGATTTGGCCGAACGTGGCGCGACACAGGGCGGGCAGGCGCTTCTAGCTCAAATCGAACAACTGGTGAGTGACCTTGAGACGCGCGTTGATGCGGCCAATGACGAGGTGGAAGGGATGTATAATGCCTTACGCCGCGAAATTGACCAAATGGAGCGCCAGATTAAAGAAGTAGAAAAATGGCTAGAACTAGCTGAAGAGGCTGAAATTAGCTTTGCGCCCAATGAATCGCTGTATATGGCGGCCAAAGCGGAATGGGATGATGGGGCGGATAAGCCCGAAGGTTTCCTCTTCCTCACCGACCAGCGTCTTATCTTCCAACAAAATGAAAAAGTTGGCGGGCGTTTCGGCTTTGGTGGTAAGCGTGTCGCTGAAGTGCTTTGGGAGATGCCTGTTAGTAGTGTAGAGGCTGTTGAAGCGGAGAAGAAGGGGCTGCTTGGTGGCAAAGATATGCTCAATATGCAGCTTGGTAGCGGAGCGCCTTTTGCCGCCCTCACCATAGAAGTAAAAGGTGGTGAAGACTGCCGCGAATGGGAGCGCCATATCCGCCGTATGGCCAGTGGCGAAACTGATGAGCGGGCTATTGAACCTTCTCCAGAAATGCTGGAACAGCTCCGCAATGCACCAACTGACTGCGTGGTTTGTGGCGCGGTTTTGCCCCAAATTCAAGCTGGTCAAACAGAAGCAGAATGTCGTTACTGCGGTTCAGTAGTGCGTCTATAATCGTTTCAGTTCTGCTAAAATGTCACACCCCCTTGCTTCATAGTGAGGGGGTTTTGCATAAGGTGGGAGTTTCTCCTATACTCTTTGAGAGCATAGCGTGTAAATGGGTGCTTGTAGATGATTGGCGAAAAGGTCAACAATCGTTACATCCTGCACCATGTCATCAACATTGGTGGTATGGGGGTTATCTATCGTGCCAGTGACCTTTTATTGCGGGGGACGCCAGATGAATTTGTTGCGTTGAAACGCGTCCTTGCCGGTACGACGAACAAAACTGATGCATCACGTGGGCGCGTTGCGCTTGCCCGTGAATTTCATGTTTTGGCGACATTACGCCATCCCAACATTATCAGCGTTCTAGATTATGGTTTTGATAATGGAGGGATGCCGTTTTACACAATGGAATTACTGGAAGATGCCCAGACTTTCACGGCAGCGGGCAAAGATTTGTCTTTAGATGAGCAAGTTCAGCTTTTCATCCAATTGCTGCAAGCCTTGGCATATCTCCACCGCCACCACATTGTGCACCGCGATATTAAACCTGCTAATGTGTTGGTCGCGCCCAACAACCACTTAAAAGTATTAGATTTTGGCCTTGCTTCGTTACATGAACAGAGCGCTGCCAATAATATGGTGGGCACACTCAAATATATGGCGCCAGAATTGTTGGTTCACCAACCATCTACTTTAACCAGCGACCTTTATGCCGCCGGCCTTTTGGCGTTTGAAATGATAACCTCTACTTACCCCTATGAAGAGGTAAATACCCAACAGCTTTTACACGATATTCTGAGCAAATCGGTTGATATGACTCCGCTCCATATGGTTGCTCACCAGCATGGCCTTGACGAAGTGCAGCGCAATCGCTTCGTCCTGATTTTCGAGCGGCTCTTAGCCAAAGACCCTCGCGCACGCTATACAAGCGCCTATGAAGTTATCGAAGAGCTATGTATCACCTTAAATATGCCGCTCCCTGCAGAAAATGCCGCTATTCGGGCGGGGTATATTGAATCGGCGCGTTTTGTTGGCCGCGATGAAGAATTACGCTTGCTAGAAGATGCTTTAGCGCAAGTTATCCCACCACTTGAAGGTGAACCCTTGCGCCAAGAGTCTGGCGGGTCTATGTGGCTTATCGGGGGCGAGGGGGGGATTGGCAAATCTCGCTTATTAGAGGAATTGCGCATTCGGGCGCTGGTGCGTGGCGTGTTGGTGCTCTCTGGGAATGGCGACGCAGAGGTTAAACGGCCTTTTGCCTGGTGGGGCGACGTGGTTCGACGGTTAATTATCGAAGTTCCAATCACTGATTATGAATGTGCTTTATTGAAATATATTGTGCCAGATTTACCCCGCATCTTAGACCGCAATATCGATGATATTAAGCCTGATGAAAATCGCGGCGACTTTTATAAGCGCTTATCTCACTTGATTATCGATTTACTCAGGCGGGCGACGCAGGAAAATCAACGGGCGGTTGTGCTCTTATTAGATGATTTGCATGCGGCTGATGAAGAGAGCTTTTTGCCTTTACAAGAGCTTCAAACCGCAATTCCTGAATTTCGCCTTTTGGTCATTGGCGCATACCGCGATGAGGATGTGCAAAGCGATGCATGGCTTCGCTTGCCCGATGCCAACCACATTCAGCTAAACCGCCTCAACCTCGATGCGATTACCCAGTTGACGGTGTATATGCTTGGCGAAACAGGCGCACAGCCCCATGTTATTGACCTTATTCAGCGCGAAACAGAGGGAAATCTATTCTTCCTCGTCGAAGTTATTCGCGCATTAGCCGAGGATGCTGGCGGCTTACAGAATATTGGCTTGATAACCCTGCCAGAGCATGTGCTCGTTGGCAGTGTAGAGCGATTGATACAACGTCGCCTAGACCGTGTTCCCCCAGAATCCCGCGCGCTTTTGCGCCTCGCTGCTGTGGCTGGCAGAGAAATAGATATACGCTTGCTCTCCCACATTATTATGCGTGGTGATGCCCCTACTGTGCCCGTTGGTAATTTGGATGCGTGGCTAGTGATGTGTGCCGAGGCCTCTGTTCTAGAAGTGCGGGATAATGTGTGGCGCTTCACCCATGATAAGCTGCGAGAATATATTATCGGGCATTTGAGTAATGATGAATTCAGAAAATTCCATCGCCTAATCGCCGAAAGCCTCACAGAATTATATGGCGATTCTCCTCATTACTTTGCGCGTTTGGCCTATCATTGGCGCAAAGCTAGGGACTATCACAAAGAGCGTGAGTACGCCATTTTAGCAGGCGAATATGCTTTTCAGCACGGCAATGCCAGGCAAGCGATTTATTACCTCGCCCGCGCTTTGCAACTCGATGCTGAACTCACTACAGATAACGCTATTCACACCCATCTTTTATTAAATCTTGGCTTGTCCTACATTCAAACAGGCGATTTATCCCGCGCCCAGGGGATATTAAATCGCGTTTTGCAAGAATATCGGACAGCAGATGACACTTATGGGCAGGGTAAAACCTTATTGGGGTTGGGACGCTTATATCACGCCTTTGGAGAGTATAAAGTCGCCTTACATTATTTGAGCGAGTGTCTTGATATTATGATGGGCTTGGGTAAAAAAGCTGATATAGCGCACGCGCTAGTAGAAATTGGCCAAATTCAAATCGCCTTAGACCGCTATGAATCTGCTGTGCGGACATTATTGGAAGCCCGTAGTATTTTTCAGGAGTTAAATAACCAGCATGGTATGGCGCTTGCTTTACAGGAAATTGCACATGTGATGTTAGAACAGGGCGCTTTAGGAGAAGCACGGGCGTATTTTCATGAGGCACAAACCTTTTTATTACAAGCGGATGACTATCGTGGTGTTGTTGCCAGCGATTTAAGCTTGAGTGAAATCGCGCTGCAAGATGAAGATGCACAGACAGCGCTATATCACATTATGAAAGCGCTTCGTCAGGCGTTGAATATCGGCGCTATTCCCTTGCTCCTGCAAGGTATCGGTTTATATGCACAATGGCTCTTTCAGCAGGGGGATGGTGAACAGGCTGCCGAACTTGTCGGGATGGTATGGCATCATGCTACTACGGATGGAGACCTGCGCACAGAATTCGCCCCCTTTATCAAACGATTGAAAGCCAATCTCAACCCTACTGCTTACATGGCTGCCTTCTCGCGTGGGGAATTCCGTAACCCTCAAATGGTTGCGCGTAATATTCTCTCCCACAATAACCTTGATACACGTATAGAAAACCATCATTCATGACCTTTCCCGCTATGACTTGGCCATTACTTATCACATCGCTGTTTCTGCTGGCGGCTTATGGCTACCGACCGCTACAGAGTGCTGATTTATGGCTAGGGGATAGCGCGATATTTGCGGGTGGGGCGCTTTTGCTCTGGCGTTTGCGCGGCACAACATTACAGCAGTTCGAAGCGTTAAACCCGCAATGCACTGCAAGCCCTATTCGCTACATCTATTTGCTTTGTGGCGCGTTATGTCTGTGGCTCATGGCCGACGCCAGTGGTCCACAATCGGGTTTGTTGCCGTTCACATGGGGGATGTCACATCGTGTACAATTCGGCCTTTGGGTGTTGGGCATAGCGCTCATCGTTGTGGGGGCGATTGGTGGTGTTCGGCGGCTCTCAATCCCGCGGTTTACGCCCTATTGGCCACTCATCTTTGTTACTGCTCTGGCGTTCGCTCTTCGGGTTATTAACCTTGAAAGTACGGTACATGCCTATATCGATGAAACGCATTTTGCTCAAGCTGTTGTTCATTTATGGGATAACCCCTCGCAGCAATTGCTCACTCATATCAGCCCAATTGCGGCCTTCCCCCATATTTACCCGTATTTCCAACATTTAAGCATCCAACTTTTTGGGGCGTCGCTTGGTGGCTTGCGTATGGCCAGCGCCATTTTCGGCACATTGACTGTGATGGCGCTCTATATGTTAGGTCGTGTGGTTTTTAACCGCAGAGTGGGGCTACTTGCCGCCTTGCTATTAGCCGTTTTCCCGCCACACATACATTTTTCCCGCCTCGCCCTCAACAACATCGCTGACCCGCTATTTGGCGTGCTGGCCTTGTGGCTTGTGGTGCGCGCCCTGCAACGGGGCAAAGCGGCAGATTGGCTGCTTGCGGGTATTATGCTCGGATTGACCCAATATTTTTATGAGGGCGGGCGTTTATTATTCCCCGTGCTGGTGGCCTTGTGGTTGCTATTATATGTGCGCCAGCTGCCTTTACGGGCGTGGTTGTATTGGGCATTGGGGTTTATCCTTATCGCATTTCCTATTTACTATGTCTTGTGGCTTTGGCGCGCCGCCCCCGTAACCCGCTTGGTTTTGGAAGGCGTTGGTAATGATTTCTGGGCGCGCTTTTTGGCGGCAGATGCGGGTTTTCCCCAATTGGCGCTTTATTTTCGAGAGCGTTTCATGCCGTCGTTGCTTCACATTTTCCATACGCCCGATGGCAGCGCTTTCTATTATGGTGGTGATACTCCGCTTCTTTGGTTGCCCCTAGTGCCATTTTTCTTCATGGGCGTTGCTATAGCGGTGCGTAACGGCAAACGCGGTTTATTGCTGCTAATGTGGCTATTGCTAACTGTTTTAGGCAATAGTTTGATTGTGGAAAATGATTGGTCAGCGCGTTTTGTTGTCCTATTTCCCGCGTTGGCGCTTTTGATGGCGTTAGGGTTAGACGGCCTCTTTCACTTGTGGCGCATGGCTGCAATTCCCGCCCGTTTTTTGCGTCACGTTTGGTTGGGGGGCGTCGCTTTGCTGGCAGTGGGTCAAGTGGTGTATTACTTCGGTGCTCATTTGACGCGCTATAACCAGCAGATACGCCCATTCCGTGACCATCAGGACGTTGGCTTCCGTAGTGCGCTGTTGCCTGCAAACACAGATGTTTATCTTCTAACAAACGAGTTGACTTTTCAGCCACATATTGATACCCATTTTCGGTTGGTTGGTGTGGAAGGTGTTCGGGTGGTGATTTTGCCACCTTGGGCTTACCCGTATGAATCTATTCACCGCTTGCCACTGAACAATACTTCATTCTTTTTCGCACCAGATGATGCTGAAACGCTTTGGCGCTTACGCCGTGCTTATGGCACATGCCTTGATGGGCCATTTTTCTCTCCATACAATGTGCCCCTAGAAAAGCAATACGTCCAATATGACGTGTTGCTTGTTTGCCTACAAAATGCGCCATGAAGGGCTAAACCTATGCTAGATAATCATATAGAATAAGCCCCATTTATTCAGACACTGGTATAACGAGCGCTTATGACTGCATCCAATCGCTTGCTAGTGACTACTGGCATCTTTCATCCTGAAGCTGGCGGCCCAGCAACTTATCTCTATCGCTTATTGCCACAGTTACAACAACATGGTTGGGATATTCGCGTATTGACTTATGGCGATGCCCCAGTTGATGGCTATCCCTATGAGGTGCAACGTATACCGCGTGTTTTCCTGCCGTTACGCCTTTGGCACTATAACCGCGCTGTTCGCCCGCTGTTGCGCTGGAGTGATTTGGTTTATGCCCATATGGTGGATTTGCCCCTGTGGGGAGATAGACACGCGCCCCGCGTTCTGAAGGTTGTTGGCGACCAAGCATGGGAACGGGCAGTGCGTTCTGGTTGGGTATCACCAACAACCGATATTGACCGCTTTCAAGTGGAGCGCTACAGTTTTCAGGCAGAATTTTTCAAGCGTAACCGTGCTCGCCAAGTTCGCGCAATGGATGGCGTGATAGTGCCTAGTGAATACTTGCGCCGCATGGTGATAGGGTGGGGTGTTGCCCCTGAAAAGGTGAAGGTGATTTATAACGCCCTCCCGCCAGAGCTAGAGCGTCCAACCCAAACCCAAACGGAAGCTCGTACTGAACTCAACTTACCCCAAGACGCGCCGCTATTACTCACGGTTGCCCGCCTCACTGCATGGAAGGGCGTTGATCATTTGATTACTGCGCTGAAGCAAGTGAAGGATGTGCATTTGCTGGTTGCTGGCGATGGTCCAGAGCGCCCCCGACTGGAGCAATTGGCCGCATCGCTACAGGGGAGGGTGCATTTTCTAGGGCGGGTGCCGCACGAGCGTATTTTGCTCTATATGCGCGCGGCGGATTATGTGGCGCTATATTCGGGCTACGAAGGCCTTTCCCATACATTGCTTGAAAGCTTATATGTGGGAACGCCTGTCATTGCTAGCGATAAAGGGGGCAATCCTGAAGTGGTGCAGCATGAGGTAAATGGCTTACTTGTGCCTTATGTGGATGTGGCAGCTTTAACGACCACCTTGCAAGGCGCATTCAGTGGCGATACCCGCCAAAAGCTCGCCGCTAACACCCATCATGGCATGGAGCGCTTCTATTTTGAACGGATGATAGAGGCAACAGCCATGCATCTCGCGTCATTTTTGGCCTAATCTTTGGCCTTTTGGGGAGAATTCGCCATATCTTTATACTTGTTCACGTGCAGTTTGGCGGAATTTCGTGTACAATTTCAATGAGCTGTATACACAGCGAGCCGTTATTATTTGCGATAATGTAGGGAGAAAGACCGTTGTCGAAGTCACGCACCGAACAATTGGTGGAACGTCTGCGCGACCTGCAAGCCAGCAGCGGCGATGTAGAAGGCGCGGCTATTGTCAGCGTGGACGGCCTGAGCATGGCCTCGGTGCTGTCCGGCGACATTGAAGAAGACCGTGTGAGTGCCATGTCTGCTGCGATGCTTTCGCTTGGCGAACGTATCTCATCCGAGCTTGGTCGTGGTGAGCTAGACCAGGTGAACGTCAAGGGCGATCAAGGCTATGTTATTCTCACAGCGGTTGGTGAAGAGGCCGTGTTAACTGTTTTGGCGCGCAAAGATGCCAAACTAGGGCTTATCCTGTTAGATGTTAACCGCGCTGTTCAAGACCTTGTTAAATTGCTTTAATCGAGCCGTCGCTTTTAAGCATTGATTTTAGCGTACAGCGCTAGCGCACAGGAAAGTTCGTTTTCGTGCTTGAACCCAGTGGATTGTATTATCCCAATCGCCTGGCACGGGCGCTCTTCCTCGCTTTAGAGGATATTATGGGGCGTACTGGCCTACAAGCCCTGCTGGAAACAGCAGGGTTATTGGCTGATGCGGTTTATCCACCTGATAACATGTCGCGCCAATTTGATTTTGCCCTCATTTCGGCGATGAACGCCGCCTTAGAGGATATGTATGGCGCGCGGGGCGGGCGGGGGATGGCGCTTAAGATAGGCCGCGCTAGCTTCGCCCGTGGGATGAAGCGTTTTGGCGCGCTGGCTGGCGTTGCCGACCCCGCTTTTCAGGCGCTGCCACTAGCAGACCGTGTCGATTTGGGGCTGAAAGCGCTGGCATCTATTTTCACCAACTTCAGTGATCAGAAAACCGTTTTAGAAGATGCCGGCGAGCATTATCTATTACACATAGATGCTAGCCCGTTTGCATGGGGGCGCGTTGCTGATAAACCTGTTTGCCATGCACTGGTAGGCATTGTGCAAGAGTGTTTGCGCTATGTCTCTAATGGCTATGAATTTCATGTTTATGAAGTCGCGTGTGCTGCAACGGGTACTGAGGCGTGTATTTTGCAAGTGAATAAACAACCTTTAGGGGCGAAGCGCGCTTAACACAGTTATAGCCTTTGTGTTGTATTGTTTTGCGTTGCCCCTCACAAACGCTTTTTTAACCGTGCTGGTATAATACGGGTAAAGAGTTGTTTTTCGGAGATTTCGTATGTCCAAACCACAGATTTTAATTGTGGAAGATGATTTAGACCTACAAGAAATGTTGAGCGCGTATTTTCGCGTCCAGAATTACGATGTTTTAACAGCGGCTTGGGGGGAAGAGGCGGTTAATATCGGGCGCGATAACCCTGTCAGCCTTATTGTGCTAGATATTCGTTTACCCGATATTGATGGTTATGAGGTATGCCGCCGCCTACGTACTCAACGCCAAACCAAAGATGTCCCCATTATTTTCTTGACGGAGAAGCGCGACCGTGTTGATAAGTTGCAAGGGCTTGAGCTAGGCGTTGTTGATTACATCACCAAGCCGTTTGACATTCAGGAGTTACGTTTGCGGGTGCGTAATGCGATTAATCGCGCCAGCCGCCACCCCATGTTGAACCCTGTCACCGATTTGCCTGAAGGCTCGATGGTGATTGAGCGCTTGGATGCGTTAGCCCAGGATACCACCACGCCTTGGGCACTTTTGCTGCTCCAAATCAGCAGTTTGAGTGAATTTCGGGAGCGTTATGGTTTTGTGGCGGCTGACGATGTTTTGCGGGCAGTAACCCTCATGGTTCGTAATGCTGTCCGCGAATTTGGCAACCCTAGCGACTTCATTGGCCATTTGGAAAATGAAGATTTTCTCATCATCACTGGCCAAGAAAATGTGCCCCGCATCCGCGAACGCATCTCGGCGCGTATTCGCCAAAGCCGCGAATACTTTTACCCGCTGAGAGACCGCGATAAGGCGCGGCAGGCGATGGAAGAAAATCACCTCCAATTAGCTAGCGCGGTGCTTGATGCCACTGCTGGCCCATTTGAAAATGGCGAGGCGATTAAAGAGAAACTGTTGAGCGCATTAGAGGTGGAGTAACATCCACCTTTTAATTATCTGATGGCGCATTTTGGGCGGTGATATAGGCTTCATAATCTACTTCTGAAACCAGTTGCCCGTTGATGACCTCGCTGTTTGTAAGGTTGCGATTTCTATCAAACCAGAGATGTAGTTCTGCCTGAAACGGGCAACGTACCGCCGTAACGACTTTGCGGCAGAAGTAACCGCCATCGTCATCTAAGCTCAGGTCATTATTCATATTGACCCGCACCCGTATAATCTCTTTACAGCGTTTGGGTTGCACATAAAAGTACATCCCATCACGGTCATGAACGCGCCCATTTTGGCCGCCAAACAATTTTTTGAAGAAGTTTGCCATGATTGTCTGCTCCCGTGTATGACCTGTGTTATATGCATTTTGAGATGCTCATCGCATAATTTCAAGATGTAAAGCGCGAAAATCTATGCCCACAATACGTCAGGCACTGTCTCAAGCTGTCCAACAACTCCGTAAATCTGAAAGCGAAACCCCTTTACTCGATGCGCAGGTGCTGCTTGCAGCTGTGCTTCAAGTAGAGCGCCCTTATCTCTATACTCATGATGACGAACCACTTTCCGAAGAAGCGTCCGCGCGCTTTGCTTCATGGGTGAGCCGCCGCGCTGCTGGCGAGCCAATTGCATACATTCTTGGCGTAGCGCCATGGTATGACCGCCAGTTTATCGTATCACCCGCTGTTCTCATCCCACGCCCAGAGACCGAATTGCTTTTAGAGCAGGCGCTCGCTTTTGCTGCTCAACGCGCACAACCTGTTGCGGTTGATATTGGCACAGGGAGCGGGGCATTAGCGGTGACTTTTGCTGCTCATGTGCCCCAAGCGCACGTTTTTGCTGTTGATATGAGCGAGGACGCTCTCACAGTTGCCCGTCAGAATGCAGCGCGCTATCAAACCGCCATAACGTTTTTACATGGTGACCTGTTACTCCCATTATATGATATTGGCGATGTGAAAATAGACATCCTTATGGCGAATTTGCCCTATATTGCCACAGATGAGTTGCCCGATTTAGCAGTTACGCGCTATGAGCCACGCATGGCGTTAGATGGTGGAGCGGATGGCTTAGACCTTGTGCGCCGCTTGTTAAAACAAGCGCCCCCATTGCTCAATGAGGGCGCGCTTATTCTATTAGAAATTGGTGCAGACCAAGGGGCTGCCGCGTTGCAACTTGTTCAAGAAATGCTGAAGCCAGTAGATGCCCAAATTATCAAAGACCTCGCTGGCTTAGACCGTATTATCCGCGCGGTGATGCCTTAAGCTTGTTTACACTATAGGAATGGAATATAGCGCCGTAAGCGGACAAGCAGCTCAATCATGCGCACACTCATCGGGTCGGCAATGCGCAAATCGGGCTTTTGCCCCCATAGTGTATCCACAATATGGCTCTGGGTGACGACAAAGCGCTTCAACCCTTCTGGGCCACCACGCCGCCCGATGCCGCTCAATTTTTGCCCGCCACTAGGTATGCTAGGTGTGCCAATTCCCAAGTGGGTGCGATTAATGCCCACATCGCCACAATTGAGTTTTAAGGCCAATTCCTGCCCGCGTTTCAAATTGCGAGTGAATATCGAGGCGGAAAGGCCATACTCATTATCATTGGCTAGCTTAATCGCTTCTTCTGCGTCTTTCACTTTCATAATTGGGATAACTGGTCCAAAAGTTTCCTCTTTCATGATGTCCATCGTGTGGTCAACATCAACGATGACCGTTGGCTCAAAGAACAATGGTCCTAAATCTGGCCTGCGCTTGCCACCAACTAGCACCCGCGCCCCTTTAGCAACGGCGTCCTCAATATGCCGTTCGGTGCGCTGTAATTCATTCTCATTGGTGAAGCAGCCCATGTGCAATTCCATACCATCTTCTTTGCCAACTTTCATTTGGTTGGCATAATGCACGATACGCTCTAGAAGCTGTTCATAAATGGGGGCTTCCACATAGACACGCTCTACACTCACACAGGCTTGACCGCTATTCTCAAATGCGCCACGCAATAACCCCGTCGCGGTCATATCGAGATTGGCATCGCGCAGGACAATTGACGGGTCTTTACCACCTAATTCCATTGTGTAGGGGATGAGCCGTTCTGCGGCGCGTATAGCCACCTTGCGCCCAACTTCTGTACTGCCGGTGAATGAAATATAATCCACATAGTTCACTAGTGCCGCCCCGGTGCGCCCGTCGCCGTGCACAATTTGCGCTACATCCTTCGGCACGCCCGCTTCATGGAGTTTATCCATGCCATATTGGGCGATGAATGGCGTGACTTCGCTGGGTTTGAGCACAACAGCATTCCCCGCAATGAGCGCCGGCAACAAATCAATGAAGGCCAGCAAAAACGGGTAATTCCAAGGGGTAATAAATCCGACCACGCCATGCGGCTTATATGAAACATATACCCGCTGAACAATGGGAAAAGCAGGTGTGCGGCGTTCGCGCTTCAAAACTTTGTGCGCATTATGATAGAGCCACAAGACTAATGCTTGTATGCCATACTGCTCTAAACGAGCATGGGCTTCTACCTTGCCAGTTTCTCGCCGTATATTGTGAATAAGCGTCTCTTCATCGGCTTTAAGTAAATCTAACCACCGTAACAATATTTTGCGCCGCCCCTTAAACCCCAACGCTTCCCATGCGGGTTGGGCTGCTCGTGCTCGCTCTACTGCTGCGGCGACTTCTTCCTCGCTCGTTACCGGAATATGGCCGATAAGCTCGCCATTGATGGGGCTATGCACAGCTACGGTTTCTGTGCCCTGATTTTCGGATGTGGTTTGTGCGACGGCCATCGAAACGCCTCCTAAAAAATCAAACATTGATTTAGTTTTTTGCATTATACCGGACGCCTTAGTAAAAACCAAAACCATTAACTTTAATTTTCATAAGCAGGTTAAGGCGAAGTTTGAATTTCGTGATATAATCGTTCTGGAATTGAAAGCGTTGCCGGTTAGGGAGTCCTTATCGTGGCACTCACAGAGATACTTCAGGCGATTAAATCAGGTGATAAAGCCCGTGCGCGCCAATTATTGCAGCCCTATCTAGAGCGTAATGACCCCGATGCGCATTATCTGGCGGCACTTGTTGCGCCCAATCGTGAACAAGCCCGCCACCATCTTTTGAAGACTGTTGCGCTCAAACCAGACCATGAACTGGCTTTGCGCGGCCTCAAGCAATTGGGCATTACTCCGCCCACACCAGAGCCATCACCAGAAACCAATAACGGCGGCGCTGTGATTGAATTTGTCCCCCGCGTGGGCGGCAATGATATTAATAGCATTTACCCGCCGCCACAGCCTGAAACAGACGATACGCTATTTGCCGATGAGGGGCTGCCAGATGACACGCATCTCAAACCGTCTTTTTCCGCCTTTGATGAAGAGGATGGGGAAGAGGAAGAAGCATGGCTAGATGAGGTTGAAGACGACCTTGATGATGATGACGAAGATTGGGATGCTTTGTTTGATGACGATGATGACGAGGTAGAGGCGGAACTCTTCTCCGATGAAAGCCCTACAGCGCAACCTGATGAATCTGAACCCGAAGTTACACCCCTAGCGGCTTCGGCGAGTGATGAAGCTACACCCACAGATGAACCAGTGAAAGACACACCTAATGCTGGCGAAGAAGTTACTACATCATCTACTGGTATTCCGGAGTTCTTACCCTATGATGACCCGCTGCCTTCTTCGGCCATGCCTAATGATGACACTGTAGACCTCTTGTTAGAGGCGCAAGAAGTTTTAGGCGCGATGGCCGTTGCCCAACCGCCCGCGAACGTCATCCCTTCTGATCCGGCGCCAGTTCAGACGGCACCAGCTAGCGCTTATGCTCCTGTACGTCCCCCGTCAAAAATAGAGCAACAAACCATCCAGCAGCGGGATGTGCAAAAGCGCCTTTCTGCCATTTCTCATGTCTTTGTGCAGCATGGTTGGTGTATCGAGTCCCGTACCCCCATAGCCGCTCACTATCGCCGTGAAGCTGGCTTAAGCCGCCCTCTTGCCTATGTCCTTGCTTATGCTATCCCCTATGTTGGGCCTGTGATTTTGTTGCTTTGGTCTCGCTTGACCAAAATGCACCAAGTCGCGGTTGCTATCTTGCCTGATAACTCTATTGGTGTGGCAGGCACATTGGGAGACCGTATTGCCGCTAGTGCCGCCGAACTAACTTCATTGGCGCGCGCGTTGAAGCCCGTGCGCCGTCAGGAAGCGGTGAAAATAGCCTTTCAGGGGATAGGCCTGTGGGCATTGATTACCATCCTTTGGCTCGTCGTTTCCACTTATTTGTTATAAATTCATAAAAAGTGTTGTGTATTTTGATATTGTCAATCTATAAAAATAGGCGTATGATTGAGAATGGTAACCGCGTGTAAGAGATGAATACTATGAAAGATACACCTAACACGCAATTACAAATCGCCGCAAAAACGCGCAAATCCGCTAAGCGCGCTGTTTTAGCGTTCTCTGCTCTTCACGACCACGCTCCCCCAACTAACTAACCCATACATTTTCTCTATCTAAATAATACCCAAAAGACCGTTCTTTCAGGTTTCGGTTTATTTTTGTGTGTTCTAGCCGAGGGACTCTATGATTAACATGCGGCATCTACTCATCGGTAAGCCTATACCCACTGACCAGGCCATTCACCAGCGTTTGAGCAAACTCAAGGCGTTGGCGGTGTTCTCGTCAGATGCGCTTTCCTCCAGCGCCTATGCAACAGAAGCTATTTTGCTGGTGTTGGTGGGGGCAGGTACAGGTGCTTTGGGGCTATCGTGGCCGATTGCATTGGGCATCGCCGCGCTACTGCTCATTGTATCGTTCTCATACTTTCAGACCATCCACGCTTACCCCAATGGTGGTGGTGCTTACATCGTCTCCAAAGACAACCTCGGCACTTTTCCGGGGCTTGTCGCGGCGGCGGCCTTGCTGATTGACTACACCCTCACAGTAGCGGTGAGTATCTCGGCGGGTGTTGCTGCGATTACGTCAGCTTTTCCAGAGACAGCGCCTTATCGTGTGCCTATGGCGCTTATCATTGTCGTGTTTATCACTGTGATGAACTTGCGTGGGGTGAAGGAAAGCGGCACGTTCTTCTCTATCCCCACTTATCTGTTTGTTGGCGGTGTTTTGTTGATGATTGGTATCGGCGTGCTACGGGTTTTAACTGGTAGCGTTCCGCCGGTTGACGTGACCGAAATCGAGGTTGCCCACGAAGCGACCACCGCTGTCGGTGGTTTGAGCCTGTTCCTTTTGTTACGTGCGTTCGCTGCTGGTTGTACCGCATTGACGGGTGTTGAAGCTATTTCTAACGGCATTCCCGCTTTCAAACCTCCGGAGAGTAAAAATGCCGGCCAAACCCTCATCGCTATGGTGCTTTTGCTCTGCACGATGTTCGTGGGCATTACATTTCTGGCCAACCACTATCCTATTCATGAATTAGGCGGCGAACGCACCGTTATTTCTCAGGTTAGTGCGCAAGTATTTGGCGAAGGCTCGCCCTTGTTCTTCTATCTCCAGTTGGCGACCTTGCTCATTCTATCGTTGGCTGCCAATACAGCATTTGCTGATTTTCCGCGTTTGGCTTCGCTCATTGCGCGTGACCGCTTCCTCCCACGCCAATTGACCAACCTGGGTGATCGCCTTGTCTTCAGCAATGGCATCATCACTTTGATGGTCATGGCCAGCATTTTGATTGTGCTCTTTGGGGCGCGTGAACATAATTTGCTCCCGCTGTATGCTGTGGGCGTGTTCGTCAGCTTCACCCTCTCGCAAAGCGGCATGGTTATCCACTGGCTACGTGAGCGCCACAAGCCAGACTTTGTGCCAACAAGCGGGTGGTACTTCCGCATTGCGCTTAATGCACTAGGTGCTGTTGCCACCTTTATCGTCATGCTTATCCTCATGGTGACGAAATTCGCTGAGGGTGCATGGATTGTCATTCTAGCTATACCTATTCTGGTGTACTTTTTCTTGCGGATTCACAAGCACTATGAAAAGGTTGCCGCCTCGCTGACGTTGGATGGCATCAAACCAGAGCATGTCAGTAAGCCCGGCTATGCCCGTAACGATACGCCCATGGTTGTTTTGATGAACAGCCTAAACCGCTGCTCTTTGCAGGCGTTAGAGTATGCGGCACGCTCATCCGATAATGTGCGGGTATGTGCAATTGAGACCGACCCTGCTTCTATAGAGCGTCTACGTGAGCGTTGGAAAGAGTGGGATTTGGAAGATATTCCGCTGGATGTCGTTCCGTCACCTTATCGCGAAATCGGGCGACCACTTATCGAATATCTGCATAAGCGCGATGAACAAAACGACAATGGTGAACCGACTATCGTCATTCTGCCAGAATTTGTTGTTCAAACATGGTGGGAACGCCTGTTACATAACCAGAC
>DAOTWU010000080.1:0-4395 GCA_034435735.1 Anaerolineae bacterium
TTAAATCATTATTCGCCAATATTTGCGAATCAAAGAGCGTGAACCCCACGGAAATTTCTTCGGTTTCAAACCCAACGAAATTCCCTTCATCCGCCACCAGCACCCACTCATCGGGATAGGCCAAACGGGTGCCATCGCTGAAAGTATACACATTGGGGAATGGTAGCCCCACACCTTCAGCCCCTACGCCAGGCACTTCTGCCGATGACATAATCGCCAGCACGGTATCGCGCTCAGTGATGACGCTGCTTGTTAGTGGGATGACGCCTGCCACGATTGCCGTGCCGTCATCCATTAATGTGATAATCATCAATCGGGTATAGCGGTCGCCATCATCATTTTCTATGTATTCAAATTGGCCAAAGCGTTCCCCATTGAAATTGATTTCGGTGAATTCACCATCATTGAAGCTAATGGTTTGGTCTTTGGGCAGGAACACATCTTCCAAAATGGCCTCAAAGTCATCCGCGCCTGATGTATAACCCGCGTTAATCAACTCTTGTGGCGAGAAAAAGCTCAAAATGACATCGGTCTGCGTGCCACGCAAATTTAACAGGCCATCATCTTGTATCGAAACTTCCCAATCTTCAGGATATGAGAATGTAATGCCTGTATTGGTCACATAGCTTTGGGTTAATGTTGGCACTGTGGGAGAGGTTAGGGTGGAAGCGATGGTGCGAATAATTGGCTTTTCTATGATGTCATGGCCATTGATGGGTAATGCGCTGACAATGACAACACCGCCATTATCCAAGGGAACAGCAATCAATAAACGCTCGAAAGGGTCACCATTCACACTGTCCTCATAGATGTATTCGCCCATCGAGCGTCCGTTTAGCAAAATAGATTGCACACGCTGTACATCAAAGGCGATGTCTGGATTAGATGGTTGGAATGTCGCCTCAAATACCGCCTTATAGTCGTTTGGACTAATGCTGAAATTGGCCAAACTATCGGCAAAGTACCAGATGAAAATAATATCTGTGGCCTCGCTGCGCAAATGTAAGAACCCATTTTCATCAACTTCGGCAGTCCAATCTTCTGGATAGTTTACCGTGCTGCCATCGTTAAAAACAAAAGTCTCGCTCAATCCCTGTGCCGAAGCAGCGACTGCGAAAACCGTAGTAACAAATATCGCCAATATAGGCCAAAGTAACTTTCTCATGATAACGCTCGCAAACCTTATTTACGGGCTGGTAGGAACAAAGAAGGTCGCCCCATGGGAGCGACCCTCTAAGTATTGGTTAGTGAGATTTAGAGACCAGGCGTTCCAAACACGCTTGGGTCCATTGGTGTGGCGTCTGCCGGTGCTTCGTAGGAGAAGCTGCCGTTATGCTGGGTCATGTCCACGCTCAAGCTGAACAGGATGTCAATCGGCTCAGCTTCGGCATCGGGTGGTGCACCAGTCAAGGAAGCCATCATCATCGGATCAAGCGTCATGGCGAAATCTATGCCAAAGCCGTAGGGATAGCCATTATCAACGCCTACTTTGGTGGTAATAGTCAACTCACTATCGGCAAATAGCATACCAAATAATTGAGTCATCATTGGCATCATTTGATTGAGGCTTTCCATATCCACGCCAGCATCAACGCCTGCGCCACCGCTTGCGGCCATAGCCATACCAATTATAGACCCTAATGAATCGGTCATGCTGGTATCGGTAAATAGACCAGCGAGGTCAATAGACATATTGAATACAGCCACTGTATTGCCATCAATGGTTTCATCGGCCCCACGCGTCAGGGTGATATGACTTTCCATCATAGCGCCGAATTCACTCATCATTGCTTCAGCCATCGGATCGGTTTCTGTACTCATATCACCCAATAACATGGATGGGTCTAAAGGAATGCCCATTGCAGCTAGCATGTCTTTTAATGCGATAAATTGCCAAGCGGTGCCGTCAGAAACATAGACAACACCATCAATGATGCGAACACTAAAAGACGCACTTTCGCTTTCGCCAGAGCCGGAGCCAGACAATTCGCCATCTAAAGCCATAGATAAAGCGGTCATTGGGTCAGCGGCTTCAGCATTGAAGCTAAAACTACCAGAAGCACTTGATGCAAGTTCAAAATCAGGTCCCACAGCGTTTATGTTATAGCTTATTGCAGCGCTAGTAACTTCGCTACTAGTGGTTCCTGTTTTATAGAATAAATCACAATCGCTGGCAGATAGGCCGTAACAAGGCATATCTTGAGCATGGGCAAAAGTTGGAACAACTAAAGCCATCACAAGTACAAAAAGAACAACAAAACGTGTATAGCGTTTCATGAACAACGGTCCCCCGTTCTAAGAAACTGATAAAAGTGCCCAATATGGGCGGAAAACTACTTCCAAATCCCATTATACGATAATCTGCGATTTCGGGTTGCAAATAACTTGTAAAATCCCCAAATCTTAGGGTGATTATTTTAAGCGTTAGTTAAGGCTGGTTGTGTTTGGCTTGCATGTTACCAGTGAATACGATATATTATGCGGCTGCCCAGCGCTTGTGAATGATAGAACAAAGTGCCTGTGCATGGGTAAAGGATTAATCTCAGCTTTATCGCTGAATAACAATGTGAAAAAACTTTGAGAAGAAATTTAACTGGAGTAAAGAATCATGCCTCATGTCGTTGTCCAACTCAATGTAGAAGATTATGAAGACTTTGCCGCCCAGTGGCCTAAACTTGGCGGCACAATGAAGCAGCACGGCGCTGATGGCGTTACAGTTTATCGCCATAATCATTATGCTGATGCAGTTATCATGACATTTGATTGGGCAGATGCGCAAACTTTAGAGACCTTTTTAGAAGGCGAAGCGCTGCGCGATGCTTTCCGCCAAGCTCATGCGGGTGAACCGCAAATTATGTTTGTGGATAGTTATTCGCAATCATGAGCGGCTGTACAAAAAGTAAAAATACAACGGGGCTAGCTGAAGTTTAGCCCCATTGTGTTTTATGTAAATACTGCTTCATAGTGGATGCCAGTACGCTCAGGATTATGCCCCAGCGGGACTAAAAATAAGTGTAGCTCTCCCATTTGCTCATGGCTTAGATGATGCGTGCCTTGGGGAAGGTAATGATTTGGATCATCACTACAAAATAGCAATGAGAAGGGCGCTCTGGCGTTTTCGCTCTCATCATGTTGGGGCAATGGTTTAACCTCTAGCAGCTCGATAGTGAAGTAATCCCCTCCATCGCCATAATATACCTTAAAATTTGTTTGAATATGGGCGGAAAAATCTTCTAAAGTCAACATTACGCTCCCTCACTAGAAGTGGGCGACCACTCCATAAAATGATAAATGCCCTTATCTTCAACAAGATAAAAGCCCAGTCGAGCATAAAAGCGCCTTGCTGGGTTCATATATTCAACATGTAGCCGTACGGGCAACTGCGCTTGTTGGGCTTCTTGTAGTAACTGGCACATGATAGCACCGCCAAGGCCTTGATTGCGGTGAGTCGGCATAAGTGCAATATCAATCAACCGAAACTCATCAGGGCGGCGGTGGAGATAATAACGCCCGATGGCCTGCTCATCCTGTTCGATGATGAGATAGTCTGCATCTGGCCAATGGCTCATATAGTGTTTGTGCTGTGCTTCAAATTGGAAGCTCAAGAACTCGGCTTTTTGTGTCTCTGACCACGCCACGAGATTAAGCTCATAATCACGAGTGGTGGCATAAAGTTGGCACAAAAACGCCATATCCTCATCGCATATTGGACGAAAAGCGATATTTGCTGGTAATTGCATAACCCCAACTTTCATTGGTGAGGGGCGGATATGCCGTTCCGCCCCTATTGCTAGCTTTTATGAACGCGAAGGGTAAAGCCCAACCAAAGCAATGATGAAGTTCAGTGTGAGGTAGGGTTGCATATTGTTATGGGGTTGGCTGCCCCCTGCTGGTTCTAATGCCGCGTCCTCCATTGGCACCAGTGTAGCCCCGCCTGGCGCTTTATAAACATTATCGCCACTTTCGGCAAGCACTGCATTGGTGGGATTATCTGTATCGCCACGCCCAGCATAAGCGCGAAGATTGTGGGTATGGTTGGGCATCTGTGCTTCGGTAAGTGATATAGTCTCACTTCCGCCCCTTTGTCCCAGACGGCGGTCGGTTAAGCCAGGTCCTCTGCCGGGGTGCATTGGCGCCCGCCCCTGTAAATCTGGTAGTGCAAGCGTGCTGCGCCCATCGCCGCCATAGGTTGTGCCCACAAGAGAGAACAGCGCTGTATTTTGAGAAATTGGCAATAGCTGACCATTGCAAAAAGCCCAGCCCCGTGGCGCAAAGTTACCTGCAAAAATTCGTATTTCAGCGATAAATGGTTCAGACATGACAAACTCCTTTAGTGGCGGCTGGGGTAAATGCCGAACAGGGCGATGATGAAGTGAATGCATAAGTAAGGCATCA
>DAOTWU010000081.1:0-4524 GCA_034435735.1 Anaerolineae bacterium
CAAGAAGACCGCTACACTTCTGGTGCATATGCCAAACGCCCATTGGCCTTGGTTCGTGGTGAAGGCTGTTATGTCCAGGATGCTGAGGGAAATACCCACCTTGATTTAACTGCCGGTTTGGGTGTTGCCGCTTTAGGCCATAGCCATCCCGCCGTTGCTGCCGCCATTCAACAACAAGCGACCACCTTGCTCACCTGCCCAGAGGCCTTCTATAATGACCAACGTGCCCGCTTCTATGGCCTTTTAGCCTCTGTTCTTCCTGGCGACCTTAACCGATTCTTTCTCTGCAATAGCGGGACAGAAGCCATTGAGGGCGCGCTTAAAGTTGCTCGTTTATTGACCAACCGCACCGGCATTGTAGCCGCCCGCCGCGGTTTTCATGGCCGTACACTTGGTTCGCTCTCCCTCACATGGAAATCGCGCTATCGTGAGCCATTCCAAGTGTGGCAACCTGCTGTCACCCACATCCCTTATAACGATATTGAAGCCTTAGCAGAGGCGATAACCGAAGATACCGCCGCTGTTGTTATTGAAGCGATACAAGGGGAGGGCGGTGTCCACCCCGCTGACTCAACTTACATGCAAGCCTTGCGCCAACGGTGTGATGAAACAGGCGCCTTGCTTATCATCGATGAAATTCAAACAGGTTTTGGCCGTACAGGTCGTTGGTTCGCCTTTGAGCATAGCGACATCATCCCGGATATAGTTGCGCTAGGTAAAGCCATCGCTAGCGGTGTGCCGATGGGGGCTGTTGCTTGGCGCGAATCACTCGGCACCATACCTACGTCTACACATGGCAGCACTTTTGGCGGTAATCCCTTGGCCTGCGCTGCTGCTATCACCACTATTACAACGCTTCAAGAGCAAAATTTGTCCGCCCATGCGGCTGAATTAGGCGATTGGTTTATAAATGCTGTTCGCGAACGGCAATTTCCCGCCGTTCGGGAGGTGCGCGGCTATGGCTTGATGATTGGTATCGAATTGCGCGGGCGTGTGACGCCAATCCTGCAACAGCTTCAAGCACGGGGTATCATCGCCTTGCCTGCTGGTTTGAACGTGCTGCGCCTATTGCCACCGCTCATCATTACTCGTGAGCAACTCGAACAGGTTTTGGCAGCGTTTGAGGAGGTGTTGCGATGACATCACCCCTTATTTCTTCTACAAACGCTCTCTCTGATACTGATGCCATCCAGTTGCTGCACGACCTCGTGGCCACGCCCAGCCCTAGCGGTGAAGAGGCCGCTGCCGTCGGTTTACTGGTGGAATGGATGGCATCACATGGTTACGATAATGCCTATATTGATGAAGCTGGTAATGCCGTCGGTATTATCGGTTCTGGCACGCGCGACATCGTTCTTTTAGGTCATATCGATACATTCACAGGTAATCCCCCTGTCTTTATTCGCGATAATGTCCTCTATGGTCGCGGCTCTGTTGATGCCAAAGGTTCGTTATGCACCTTTGCTATAGCTGCCGCCCGCGCTCAATTGGCTGGGGATGTTCGCCTGATTGTCATTGGCGCGGTGGAAGAAGAAGCCCCCACTAGCAAAGGCGCACGCTATGCCGCCACCCAATGGCAACCGCAAATGTGTTTGATTGGTGAGCCATCTGGCTGGGATAGGATGACACTAGGCTACAAAGGTCGCCTGCTGATTAACTGGCGCTGGGATGGCGCATTAGCGCATAGCGCCGCTGCTGTAGCTACCGGGCCAGAGCATGCTTTCGCTTATTGGCAGCAAGTGCTGTCTTATGCTGAGACATTTAACCAAGATATTACATCGCAATTTGCCCGCCTAGACCCCACACTACAGGCTATCAACAGCGGGTATGAAGGTGCATATGGTTGGGCGGAAATGACAATCGGCTTTCGCTTGCCGCCAATGCTCTCACCGGATGCTGTAGCCCGCGATTTATCCACACTTGCCGCTGATGATGTTCGGGTGCGCACTTATGGCCATGAACAGGCTTGCGTTGCAGAAAAAGACACACCTTTAACCCGCGCGTTACGGGGTGCGATTCGCGCACAAGGCGGTCGCCCGCGTTTTGTCTATAAAACAGGCACATCTGATATGAATATCGTTGCGCCTCAATGGGGATGTCCAATTGTCGCTTATGGCCCTGGCGATTCCTCGCTAGACCATACGCCTGATGAACACCTGCCGCTTGATGAATATCTGTGCGCTATTAACGTGCTGACTGAAGCGCTTTCGCGGTTATAGGAGGTGGCATATGTCGTTTGAAAATTTCTCGATTATCGATACAACGCTCCGCGAAGGGGAGCAATTCGCCACTGCCAACTTCACTACTGAACAGAAGCTACATATCGCTGCTTTGTTGGACGAGTTCGGTGTTGAAATGGTGGAGATGACCACCCCTTGCGCGTCGCCGCGTAGCGCTGCGGATATTCGCGCAGTTCTCAATCAAGGCTTCAATTTCCGCACCTTAACCCATATTCGTTGCAATCGTGATGATGTTCTTTGTGCACTAGAAACCGGCGTGCATGGCCTGAACATCGTTATTGGCACATCTCCACAACTCATGCAACACAGTCATGGGCGTAATATCAACCAAATTATAGACCTGGCGTCTGAAGTTTTAACCTTTGCCCGTAGCCAAGCGCCCGATATTATTCTCCGCTTCAGTACAGAAGACAGTTTTCGCAGTAATGAGGCAGACTTGTTACGTGTCTATCTTGCCGTTGCAGAGCTTGGCGTTGTCAATCGCTTGGGCGTTGCGGATACTGTTGGTGTTGCGCTTCCTTCACAGGTCTTTCGCCTTGTAGAGCAGTTGCGCCGTTTGACAGGTCTAGATGTTGAATTTCATGGCCATAATGACAGCGGCTGCACCATTGCTAATGCTTGCGCTGCCCTAGAAGCTGGTGCTACCCATATTGACACTACCATTCTCGGTATTGGCGAGCGTAATGGCATTACTCCGCTTGGTGGCCTCATTGCCCGTCTTTATACCCTCAATCGTGATTATGTATCCCGCTATCATTTACCCGTTTTACCAGAATTGGATATAGCTGTTGCCCAATACTGCAATCTAGAAATCCCCTTCAACAACTACATTACTGGTGCTAGTGCTTTCTCGCATAAAGCGGGCATCCATACCAAAGCCGTCCTCACCAACCCGTCAACTTACGAGGCGCTCAATCCCGATGATTTTGGCTTAGGCAGGCAAATACAAATAGGTCACCGCCTAACTGGTTGGAATGCCATTCGCCACCGCGCCCAGCAGCTAGGCCTGAATCTCGATGACGACACTTTGCGTGTTATCACCCGCCTTGTGAAATCACGCGCCGACAGTGACGAAATCTCCTTACAAGAAATCGACAATCTGCTTCTTCAGGAGGCACGCCAATGACAGGAATGACTTTTGCCGAAAAAGCCCTTGCCCGTGCAGCTGGCCTATCACATGCCCGCGCGGGTGATGTGCTTGATGTGCGACCTGATTTAATCTTCAGCCATGACAACACTGCCGCCATCCGCCGCATTTTTCTAGAGATTGGCGCACCCCGCATTGCCCATCCAGAGCGTGTGGCCGTTACCCTTGACCATGCTGCACCAGCGCCTACAACGACACACGCCCAGAATCACGCTGAAGTGCGCCAATGGGTACAAGAGCAAGGTATCGCCCATTTTTACGACGTTGGGCGCGGAATTTGTCATCAGGTCATCAGCGAAGAAGGGCTTATCCTCCCCGGTGAAACCATTATGGGTTCGGATAGTCATACAACACACTATGGCTGGTTAGGGGCTTTTGGTATGGCTGTCGGGCGTACCGAAATGGCCGCACTTTGGGCAACGGGCGAAATTTGGGTGCGTGTACCAGAAGCTGTCCGTGTTACCCTCAATGGTGCGCCTCCTCCTGGCGTCACCGCAAAAGACATCGCACTTCACATACTTGGTCAATGGGGGAGCAGTGGGGCAGCCTACCGTTCAATAGAATTCGTTGGCGATACCATCTCTCATCTCTCCATAGATGAACGTCCCGTTATTCCCAACATGATGGCCGAATTTGGCGCACAAAATGCCTATCTGCCACCAGATGAAACGGTGTTTAACTACCTTCAAGCGCGTACTACTCGCTCTTTCACACCGCTATATCCAGATGCAAATGCTACCTATAGCGAGTCGTGGGAAGTAGATGTCACAACCTTAGAGCCACAAATAGCTTGTCCACATAGCCCCGCCAATGTGCTGCCATTACGGGAAGTTATTGGTCGCCCCATCCAACAGGCTTTCCTCGGCACATGCACTAATGGCCGTTATGAAGACCTTGCCGCCGCTGCAGAGGTTTTACGCGGGCAACGGGTTCGTGCTCGCCTTCTCGTTATCCCCGCCAGCTCCGAAGTTCTACTCAAAGCAACCCAAAGCGGCGTCCTACAAACCCTCATTGAAGCGGGGGCAGCTATTGGAACGCCAGGATGTGGTCCCTGTATGGGCAATCATATGGGCATCCCCGCCGTGGGCGAAGTCACCATCAGCACCGCTAACCGCAATTTTCGCGGGCGTATGGGTA
>DAOTWU010000082.1:0-15934 GCA_034435735.1 Anaerolineae bacterium
GCGCCTGTGTATTCTAGAAGCTCAATGACCTCTTCAATTTTGCCAGGCCCAATAAACGTTGCGGAATTGATTTTAGGGAGAATTTGCTTTATCTCTCCAACGACTTCTATACCAGCAGTTTTTGCCAATAATGCCAGTTCCCGCAGAGAATCATCTATAGAGAGTAGTGGGCGTTCACCACGCAGGCCAACACCCACCAATATCGCCTTTTCAGAACCGCTTTGCTGCTCTTCGCTAGTTATCATTAAACCACCGTTTCATGCGCTCCAGAGCCATTGCTAATCTATCATCTGGAACGCCTAAGCTAATTCGTACATATCCGCGCCCGCCTGGACCATAAGCCTCACCAGGCGCAATAGATACAAACGCCTCACTCCGCAAACGCTGGGTATATTCTAACGCATCGCCTTGCAAAACCTTTGCCCACACATATAAACTCGCTTTAGGTTTTTCAGCTTCAAGCCCAATCTGGGGCAGGGTGTCGAGAATTAAATCCCGCCGCTGAGCATAACACGCATTGCGCTCTTGTAACCACTCTACTGGAGTTTCTTCTAGCGCAGCAATACCAGCATCATAAATCGACAGAAAATGCCCGCTATCTATATTGCTCTTTATGCGCAATAAAGCTTCTAGTGCCTGTGCAGAGCCAACAGCAGCCCCCAATCGCCATCCAGCCATATTAAATGTTTTGGAGAATGACATAAATTCAACAGCATGAGATTTCGCATTATCAATCTGCAAAATACTGGGGGCGACAAATCCATCAAAAGTAACATCACAATATGGATTATCTGATACCAGTAAAATATCGTGCGCTGCACAATAATTGATGATTTCCTGGTAATCTTCCAATGATGCTGTTGCGCCGGTCGGGTTGTTGGGGTAGTTCACCCACAGCAATTTAGCTTTCTGTGCCACATCTTTCGGTACTGCCTGCAAATCTGGCAAAAAGCCTTTTTCGTGAATCAGGGGTACAAAAAATGGTTCTGCGCCCGCCATTCGAGTTCCCAGCGCATAAGAAGGATATGCAATGTCCGGCACTAATGAAATGTCACCCTTATCTAAATACGCTAAAGCGATATTAACCAATCCCTCTTTACTACCAATGAGAGGTAACACTTCTTTATCGGGGTCTAAATCAACACCAAAGCGCTGTTTATAATAATTTGCAACAGCTTGACGAAAAGCTGGTGAGCCGCGATACCCAGAATACCCGTGCTTATTGGGTTGCCGTGCTGATTGTGCCAAGGCTTCAATGACATGGGGTGGGGGTGGCATATCTGGACTGCCTATATCCAAACGAATAACATCATGCCCCTGCGCCTGTAACTGGCGTATCTCATCCCCAATTACCGAAAAAACATAAGGCGGCAAGTTGTTTAATCGTGCTGCAACCTCTGGCATTGGTCTTAACTCCTCAGTTGTTAGAGAATAGTAGAGCAGGGTATACCCCAAATCCCTGCTCTATAAGCGACGATGTTATTATAACTTGCAAATGCGTAAACTCACATATCAGCTTGGGTCATGTGCTGAAGATAGCCATCTCCCAACGTATTGATGGCTATCTTCATGTCATTTAGCGCCCGCTCCGAATAAGCGGCATAACGCTCCCGCTTAGATTTAATCCGCGTGGCGAGCGGCGGCAAAATACCAAAATTTGCCTTCATCGGTTGAAAATCTTTAGGTTCAGCATGGGTGACATAGTGGCACAATGCGCCCAACATTGTTGTTTGTGGCGGGGTCCATAGTGCCTCTCCTTTAAGTTGGCGCGCCATGTTCAAGCCTGCCAGCAACCCAGTTGCCACATTGCCCATATACCCTTCAACACCGGTAATTTGTCCAGCGAAAAACACATTACTCATTTGGCGAAATTGCATTGTTGGCCACAATAACGTCGGTGCATTGATAAACGTATTCCGGTGCATCATGCCCATCCGAACAAATTCGGCGTTTTCTAAACCGGGTATCATGCGCAAAATTTCCCGCTGTTGCCCCCAGCGGATATTAGTTTGGAAGCCAACGATGTTATACAAGCTCCCGATGAGGTTATCCCGCCGCAACTGCACTACTGCATATGGGCGTTTTCCTGTTCTAGGGTCGGTGAGACCAATAGGGCGCATAGGGCCAAATGCCAAAGTGTCATCCCCGCGCGCTGCTAGCTGCTCAATTGGCACACATCCTTCAAAGAAATTTGGATCATCACGCTCAAAATCGCGCAGCTCTATTGTTTCAGCTTCCCGCACTGCCTTAACAAAACGCTGATATTCCTCTTTTGTCATTGGGCAGTTAATGTAGTCGCCTTCTTCATTGTCGCCCCGTCCATAACGATTGGCATGGAATGCAATGTCCATATTGATGCTTTCGGCTGTCACAATTGGCGATATTGCATCATAAAAGTAAAGACGGTCTTGCCCTGTCAAGCTAATGATGTCCTGTGTCAGCGCATCGGATGTCAATGGGCCACTAGCCACAATAACAGGCTTATTTCGTGGAACAGCTAAAATCTCCTCGCGAATAAGCGTGATGTTTGGGTGTTTTTCGATCGTTTCAGTGACCTTTGCGGCAAAAGCTTCTCTATCGACTGCCAGCGCGCCGCCAGCTGGCAGCGCTGTTCTCTCTGCTATATCCATCAACAAAGAGCGTAATAGCTTCAATTCCCGTTGCAACACACCACTAGCACGGTCTGCCAGCTTAGAGCCTAGCGAATTGCTACATACCAACTCGGCTAAACGGTCACTGACATGCGCGCCCGTTTGCTTTTCTGGGCGCATTTCATACAATTTCACACTAAATCCACGCTCTGCCAGTTGCCACGCCGCCTCAGAGCCAGCTAAACCACCGCCAATTACAATAACTTCGCCATTCAATGTCATAGCGTTTTGTATCCACCTATATCGGTATATAAACAGGGAAGACTACATTCTAGGATGGTTGAGAGAATGCGCTCAAGCCTCAATTATAAGCTTGGTTCATTGAGTTTCTCTTGTGCATATTTGAGATAGGCACGAATTTTCTCAATAGATGCGCTGGCAGGCGCTAAAGACAAGGCTTGTTCATAGGCTTCGCTCGCTTGCTGGTAATTGCCCAGCGCAAAAAGTGCATTGCCAAGCACCTCATAGACATGATAATCGCTAACCTCTTGGCCTTCTTGGCGCGCATGTTCAAAAATATGGTCTACTGCACGAAGTGCCCGCTTATATTCTTGCGTTTGGTAGTAGCTGCAAGCAATACGGTAGTAGATTGAAGTTTCCCATGGATGATATGGATTAAGCTCTAAAACCATCAAATAAGCATCTACCGCATCGTCATATCGTTGCAGTGCCATATAAGCATCGGCCAACATTTCATAAGCACGAGACCATGTTACATCAACACCTAAAGGCTTTTTGCTCACTTGCATGAATTGATTCACATATTGAATTATATCTTCAGGTGAGCCATGACTTTCATGAAGCAATTCAGCAGTTGTCAAATAAATCTCCGCCAATACAGCTCGGTTATCGGTTTTCGCGCGTTGAGCAATAGCCAGCGCCTGCCTTACAGCTTCAAGCGCCGCTTCTTTATCTGTATTGTGCCGCACTTTGCTTAAGAACAGATATACCTGTGCCAGCCACAAAACGGGTTCGCTGGTAGGGTAGGTGTCTATCGCTTTCCGCAAAAGCGTTTCTGCTCGTTTAGCATCTCGCTGCTCATAATAGGCAATGAATGCCAAACGCTCATAACAATACGCAGTTAACGAGGCAATGTCACTAGGTGACATCATCGCCTCGCGGATAAGCTTCTCGGCCTCTTCAAATTCATCTAAAGAGAGAAGAATGCGCCCTAGTTGGTATTGAATCCAACCAGTGTTCGCATACTCTGGAAACTGCGCCAGTATATCACGGTAAATTTGGGCAGCAATTGCCGCATCTTGGCGCTCCGCAAACCCCACGCTTGCTAGCTCAAAGCGCGCAAAATAACTATCCGCCAATAACTCTAAAACAGCGGGATTATCGAATAATTCCGGATGTTGTTCTTTCAGTAGAAGTAAATCGTCTAACGCATCTGTTGGGCGCGCACTCAATAAGCGTGTTCTCGCCCGGTAAATCAATAATCGCTGTTCATCCTCTTTGGGGAGTGCATCGCTTCGTAGTAGTCGTGCGATTAAAACTTCAGCTTTTTTAATTTCTCGCTGCTTTAACAACGTATCGAGTTGTTGGTATTCGCTATTCATAGCTCTCATCCCATTGACATACACTTCAACCACATACAAATAAAACTCACAACTACGAAGCTCAACCAGCTATCTGTAACTATAAAACAAAAGCCCCACTCTTGGAAAGTAGGGCATGAAGTGTTCGCAGGTGCTTAGAGTTAATTAAAACGACGCATAACAATCGTCGCATTTTGGCCACCTAACCCAAAACTGTTGGACATGGCATATTCTAAATCAGGCATTTCTCTGGCTTCGTTCGGAACATAGTCCAAATCGCATTCTGGGTCTGGTGTATCATAATTGATTGTTGGTGGAACAACGCGCTCTTCCAAAATTTTGGCGAGTAATACCGCTTCAATTGCTCCAGATGCAGCCATCGCATGCCCCAACATGCTCTTCGTAGAACTCACCCACAGCTCATAAGCATATTCGCCAAAAAGCCGCTTAATAGCCTGTGTCTCCATCAGGTCATTAGCTGGCGTTGATGTGCCATGTGCATTGATATACTGTATTTGTTCTGTATCTAAATGAGCATCTTCCAATGCCCATTTCATAGAGCGATATGCACCAAGCCCTTCGGGGTCTAATGCTGCAACATGGTATGCATCGGAAGATGATGCATGGCCGATAACTTCCGCATAGATGTGCGCACCACGCTTTAATGCGTGTGCGAGACTTTCCATAACGACAATCGCCGCACCTTCGCTCAAGCAAAAGCCAGAACGGTTCAAATCAAAGGGGCGGCTGGCAGCTGATGGGTTATCATTATATTCCGTCGCTAGCGCAGTCATTGCGTAAAATGCTTCCAGAACATAATCTTGCATTATGGCCTCTACGCCACCAGCAAAAACAATATCTGCTCGCCCACGGCGTATAAGCTCCATGCCTTCGCCTACGGACTGAGTGCCCGACGCACAGGCTGCCGATGGGGTAATCAATGGGCCAAAAGCCCGCATATAACGGCTGACATAGTGCGCAGGCATGTTGGGAAGCGCATTAATCATGTTGAGCGGGTTCGGTTTTCTATAACCATCGGTTTTATATTTCGTCGTACTCTTCTCAGACATCTCATGAGCACCAAGCGATGTCCCTACAACGACAGAAACCCGTTCGCCAACCTTCTCCAGCTCTTCCGGTGTATATCCCGCATCTTCTGCGGCCATCTGTGCCGCCGCAATTGTAAAGTGAGAAGCTCGCCCCATACGGCGTGCCTCTTTACGGTCAATGTATTGTGTGGGGTCAAACCCTCGAACTTCACCACCAATTTTAACACTGACATGCTCAGTGTTGATCGTCTCTAGGCGGCGGATGCCAGATTTGCCAGCAATAATGTTTTCCCACAATTCCGGGACGGGGCCAAGCGCAGTGACAGCACCTAGTCCCGTAATAACGACGCGGGGACGTCCGTTTCGTAATAATTCCATAGCGTTCCTCGTCTCGTTTAATCAGCTAATTTATCTAAACCTTCACGTATTGCCTCGATGACGCCACCCTGCACGGCCTTACGTGCTTGTAATACGGCGTTTTTAATGGCGACTTCATTTGAACGCCCATGCCCAATAATAACAACACCATTGACGCCCAAAAGAGGCGCTCCACCAACCTCAAAGGTGTCGACACGTTTACGCACTCTTTTAAACGCCGATTGGCTCAATAATGCGCCCAGCATGGTTAACACATTGCGCCGTAGTTCGTCACGGATAATGTTGCTGATATATGTACCAGATGCCTCAAAAGTTTTGGCGAATATATTGCCGATAAACCCATCTGCTACAACTACATCCGCATTGCCCCACATAATATCTTTAGGTTCTACATTGCCCACAAAGTTAATATCTAGCGCCTGTAACATCTCCGCTGCATCGCGTATGGTTTGGTTGCCTTTGCCTTCTTCTTCGCCATTAGACAGCAAAGCAATACGGGGTTTTTCTAAACCTAAAGCACGTCGTGCATAAATTTCCCCCATGATGGCGAACTGCACCAACCAATCTGGTTTGCAATCGGAATTTGCGCCCAAGTCTACAAAAGTGACATAATGGCCGCCCAACGGGAAAATCCCACTCAGGGCAGGGCGCTTTACTCCTTTAATACGTTTAAGTGGGCCTAACGTCGCAATGGCATGAGCTGCGCCAGTATTCCCCATACTGACAAATGCATCTGCCGCACCATCTTTAACAAGTTGCATCCCCACATGCATCGATGATTGAGGTTTGCTTTTCAAAACAAGACTGGGTTTGTCCGTCATGTCAATTGCCTCTGGCGCATGAATGACTTCAATGAGGTTTTTGGGGTACTCATGTCGACTGAGTTCCTCTTTTACCAATGCTTCATCCCCCACCAGAATTAATGTGTCGCCAGTTTCCCTTGCTGCCAGTATTGCCCCAAGCACATCGGGCTTCGGATGTGCATCACTCCCCATAGCATCAACTACAATTCGCATGATAATTACCCACTTTCATTTATAAATCATCCAGCCTATGCATCTTACCGCCAAACTAAACTGCTATAAAGGATTGACACCAGCGTGTAGAACAGTATAATACCATCACCTTGCCCTGGTGGCGGAATTGGCAGACGCGCACGGTTGAGGGCTGTGTCCCGCAAGGGGTGGAGGTTCGAGTCCTCTCCAGGGCACAAGACCGCATTAATGCGGTCTTTTTTAATTCCTCTAGGTGACTTTCTCCTAACAATTTGCAGTTCCATCAACTTAGATGTACACTGCCTTTTGTGTAACAAAACCCGCGCCTCGCGGAGGAAGCCCATGAACTTAATGACACGACAAGATTTAACAAAAGCATTTGAACTCATTGAACAAGAACGTCATGACGCGGCGTTAGAAATTTTAGAACCCCTTTTGCAAGAGGAACGCAACAACCCCGATGTTTGGTGGTTATATGCTCATGCAACTGCGGATAGGGAAACTGCAAGAGACGCCCTCAACATGGTTTTGCTATTGAAGCCCGATTACCCCGGCGCTTCCCAGCTTTTGGAGCAGCTTCGCATTGAACCTGTTTCTGCTGGCACACACCCTATCACTAGCTCTCCTGCTTATACTCCCCCGCCAACATTGCCTGATTTGCCGCCAGCCGAAACTGAAGAAGACGATTTCGACGATTTAGATTTTGAAGACTTTGATGACGACAAACCCCGCAGCCGCCTACGCACCTTTTTAGGGATGCTATTTGTGTTACTCATTATCGGGGTTATTGCAGTTATACTCATCATGAACGCCGGGCAGCCCGCACCCAAACCAACCCCAACCGCCAGCGTGGGGCAGAATATAACACAGCAACCTGTTACCCAACTGCCTGTGCTAACGCCACAATCGGCGCAACCCACTGAAGAAGTGACGCAAGAAGCTGTAGATAACTTTGAATCACTGTATATAGCCCTAGCCGATTTCGTTTTGCCTGAAGATGCTATTGCTATTGGCGAAACAGAATTTGGCGATTCGTTAATCGTGACCATTTGTAGCGAAGAAGGGCCAGCATTAAACCAAAACCTCAGCGCTTCAATGGAAATACTTGCCGAAAATAGCAAACCTTATGCAGATGCTTATCAGGCTATTGCAGTGAGTATCTTTGATTGTGAGCGTAACAATACCCCGCGCGTCATTGCCGTCTCTATGGAAGATGCTATCGCTTTTTCTAACGGAGAGATTGATAACAAAGAGTTTCAGCGGCGTTGGCGTGTACAAGACTTCCGCCAATAACAAAAAGGCCGCCTGAAATATGGCGGCTCTTTCTTTACTCCGATATAGGCAATCGAATGGTAAATGTTGTACCTTTACCGACTGCGCTGTTCACAGTGATACTGCCTTGATGGTTCTGTATAATGCCATAACTGATGAACAACCCCAGCCCAGTGCCGTCCTCTTTACTAGAGATAAATGGTTCAAAGATGCGGTCAATCATATCTGGCGGAATGCCAATACCTGTATCCGTTGTTTCAATGACAATTTCATCCTCCTCTTGCCACGCCTTAAATGTCAAAGTGCCACCATCTGGCATCGCTGCCGCGGCATTAAGCGCCAAATTCATAAATACTTGCTCCAACTGGTAACGACTACCATATACGCGGGGCAGGGAAGGGATGTCTACAACAACTTGCACCCCCGATTTTTCAAAGAATTTGCGATTAAGGCCAATAATGTTTTCTATGACCTCTGAAATGTCTAATAGCGTCGCTTCCCCCTTGCTCATTGTTGGCTTGCGCGTGAAGGATAGCAACTGGTTCACAATTTTTCGGATGCGCTCAACACTGCTCAGTGTCTCTTGAATATCACTTGGTGAAACAGGAACACCATCTTCAATATCTTCAAGCATGTGCTCAAGATTAATCTGAATGGGCATTAAGGGGTTGTTGATTTCGTGCGCAATACTGGCGGCCAATCGTCCAACAGATGCCAGTTTTTCCGACCTGATGAGAAGTTGTTGCGCCGCTTCTAACTCTTTTGTGCGCTCTGCTACCATATCTTCCAAGTGCATGGCGTAGTTTGCTTGGATTTTATAAAGCTCAGCGTTTCTCAATGCCAAAGTTGCTTGCCGCCCAATTCCCTTAAAAAGCCGCAGGTGATTATGGTCATAGGGCTGGTTGGCGACTAACATCAGAACGCCTATCATATCGTTCCAGTGTTGAAGAGCGACCGCCATGCCCGCGCTGTAGTTCTCCACCAACGTCGCATCACCTGGCCACATAACCGCCTCTACGCCTTGTGTGAAGTGCTCTAAAATCCGTTGGCTGTTTATTGGCCCCAAATCTGTTGCGCCTTCTTTCATGCGTACACTATGGGTTACAATTTGATGGTCATCCTCTATTTGCAAGATAATCGACATTTCGCCAGGCAATAGGTCTAGCACTAGGTAAAGCAGCAGTTCTAACAGCTCATCAACCTCAAGATGTTGGTTCAACTCTTCACTAACACGCAACAACGCTTCCAGTTCTTGTGTGCGGCGTTGTAGCGTCATTTCTAACTTGCGTGCTTGTATTTTGCTCTCTGCCCTGGCTAGAAGCTCGTTAGGGTGAAACGGCTTGGGAATATAATCATCAGCGCCAAGCTGGAGACCATGAGCAATATCAGAAGGCTCATTCTTAGCTGTGATGAGAATCGTCGGCAAGCCTGCGGTGACGGGGGATTCACGTAATCGGCTTAATACTTCAAGCCCATCTATACCAGGCATCATCACATCCAGTAAAATTAAATCTGGTAGCAGTTTTTGTGCCGCCTCTAGAGCATCATAGCCATTATGAACGCTCTTTGCTTGATAGCCGCTTTTTACAAAAAGTCGTTCCAGCATCCGTGTTGTAGCTTCTTGGTCATCGACAATGAGCACCAAAGGTGGGTCATGCTGAACGCTCATAACAACTCTCTTTCAATATCAATTGATGGTCCGTTAAGGGAAATAGTACGAAGGTACTGGTTATTTGCCAATATGGATTTTCTTGACACAAAAACTAATACGTATTAGCATGGATGGTAGTGCTTCACTTGTTACTGGGGGAAAAGACCTTGCTGCATTTAGCATTCACGGTTCCTGTTTTAGTTATTGGTGTCGATGAATACGTCTCACGGGCAGGCGATACGCGCTACGCTGTTTTGCTGCTGCCTGCTGGCTCGCGCGATGTGGCGCGTCTGTCCTTCTCGGCTCAGGTTGCTTCTGCCCTGTCTCAACATCAGGGTAAGCACCTTAAAGACTTGGGTTTTACGTGCGATATGCGCGTCTATAACCGCAATGCCTATCTGTATCTGTCCGCTTTAGTGCAATAGGGGGATACATGACCATTTCGGACTTCATTACAGAGGCATTCAACCTGCTCAACACCTTTGGCGTCATGCCTATCGTCCTCGCTGGTGCTGTCGCGGGTCTCGGTGCATTCCTGCTGCGCCGTATTCGTAGCGCGGTGAAGTAGGGCTTATGGATGGGGAGGCTTCGGCCTTCCCTTCTAGCTTTGGGGGGCTTATGTCGGTTAATGAATATCTGACCTATGCTGCATCACTACTGGATACGCTCGGTTTAACGCCGTTCCTTGTGGCCATGCTGGTTATTGTGTTGGCCGCTTCACTCATTCGGGCATTACGCAACTAGGGGGATGAATGCGGTGCGTGATTACTTCCTTGCGGCGTTTGTTATCTCCTCGCTCATCTCGGCCTTTGACGCGCGCTTTAACTTCGTGGCGCTGTACTATGTCCTCACGGTTGCCTCATATGCGCGCTCTCTGGATGACTTTATCCGCATTACTGCTGTGCTTGGTGTCCTTGTCCTCTTTGTCGGTATCTCGCGCTCAGTCAAATAGTGTTGCCGTTGTACCGACGGATGTGCCTACCCCTACACCAACGCTCTACCCTACCCTGACGCCTACAGTGCTGCCGACACCGGTGAATTGTCCTGATGTACCTGTGACACCAGATGGCTTGGATATGGGCTATTTGGCGGCCTGTGCGCCGTGTTTCCCCTATCGTGCGACAAGTGCTGGGGAGCTGGGGCGTGTGGATATTGGTCGCATTGGTTTATCAGCGGTGACACCTACGTTGGTCGCCACGCCTACAGCTGCTGTTACCCCTACCCCGTTACCATCGGTCTACTTCAATGATGCGTTGGTCGCACGAGTGGTGCGCGGTCTGGGTACGCGGTCGGGCGATTGGATGATTACCTACGAGCAAGAGGTAACTGATGCCTATGCAGGCTTTGGTTTTACGGGCGCCGCGGCGGATGTGTCGTATACGCGGGTGGAACTCACGTCACCAGTGACGGCGGGGGTGATACGCTATGGCATCCGTTATTACAACGATGGCGTGGCACGTTATGCCAATAATGCCGTCTGGCGTCTGGTGCTGCTGCTGGATGGACAGGTGGTCGCGGCTCAGGGGCGTACGCTCTACAGTCCACCAACGATCGGCTATGAGTATCTGGCATCTTTCGAGCTGATGGATATTTCGGGTATCGTCTTCGATGCCTTCGAGTGGTATGTGGATAACCCCAAAACTGCCGATTTCACGCGGGTCTATCCTGAGAGCCGTCTGGATAATGTCACGGTTATCGGTGCTGCTGGCGGCGCTGGTGGTAGTGGTGAGCTTGTTACGGTACCGCCATTATGTCGTGAGCCTGTCTATAGCAATAGTGAACCGCTGCTGTCTAACCCTGTTTTGAGCAATGGTGAGCTGTTGACCTATCTCTCCAGTAGTTGCTTTGGCCTGCCGAGCATTGACCTATCCTTCGCCGATTTGGGGTCTACACCCCAGTTTGAACTGTGTCTGGATTTCTATGCCTTGCCCACAATTACGGTGCTGGGTATTCCCATCTCGGCAGATTTGCTCTTGCTGCCTGTCGCCTTCTATCTGCTTAAGTTCTTCTTGTTCTCGTGATGGAGGTAGTTGCATGTCGCTGCATATTCCAGTACCCCTATCGCCAACGTTAGGCATTTTCATCGGCTTCTTCTTTGCGGTTGCGGGCTGGCGCGTTGTGGTACGTATCTGGGACTTAATCGGGGTGTAGTGTGGGAACGCTCATCGGTGCATCGCTGTTATTGCGCTACCTCATGCTGTTTCGCTATTGCCACATTGGCGGGCGCTATGGCGGCGGTAAAACGATGGTGGCGCTGCGGTTGGCGTTAGAGCTGGCTATGCAAGGTCACGTGCGTTATATCGCGTCTAATGTGCCTGCGCCATATGTGACACCGGTTTCTGGGTTGCCCGCGGCGATGCCTGTGGATACGGCGGTCGTTTACGATGAAGGCGGTGTCTTCCTGCGGTCGTCGAAACATCTGGAGAGTTATGCGGCCTACTTGCGTAAGGCCAACATCGTGATGCTGGTCTCCAGTGTCATTCCTCCGCCTCGCTTTGCGATTAAATTCACCGTTTGGAGGTCGTTTAATGGATTTGCTCTCGGCATTCCTTGCGCTCTTTATAGTTGGCGCATTCGCGTTGATGGTGATGACGATGTATCTGGTCGCTTCGTATACTGGCGTCCAGATAAGTTTTATGGCCACTACGATACGGCGTTTGTTCCCGATCAACGTTGGCCGACTGAACTTGAGGGCTATATATCACGGGTGGTGGCGGCGGGTACGGCGTTTCGCTCGGATGATGCGGCGCAACAAGAAGTCATCCGCACCGTCGAGTACGTTGCCCAAGAAGTGGAACAATCTGTCGAGCGAATTAAGGTCTTATCTGGTCAATCCCGTCGCGGTCTACGCGGTAAAAAGCGACGTTGGGGGTAATATCTACTGGGGCGCGTATGTCACGATTGCGATTTTGCTGCTGTTGGCCGCCATGTATATCTCGTGGTTGACGACTTCGGTCTCCGATTTCACGACCATTCCCATGACACCGGTGCCGACTATATCGGTAACACCATTGCCTTTGTACCGATGATGTATACGTATCGGCTTCACCTTCTCCTCAAGCAGCAGAAGCGTCGCGCGGCGCGTGAGCAGAGCGCGCGCTTCTCGCTCAGTGTACAAGGGCGCTGCGTCAAATTGGCTTATACGGATAAATTGCGGCGCAATGCATTGACGGTAGATAGTCTGCAGCTGTCACGGTCGCGGCGGGTTAAGCGGGGGAAAGTTGTCCGCTTCTCGCGGCGGTCACGGCGGCGATTGATGGAGTTATTTCATCGCTTGCATTATGACACTGCTGACGTTACTGCGTTTTTTATCACGCTCACCTATGAAGATATGCACATGTTACGGCCTGTCTGGAAGGATGATGTGAAATTGCTCTTGCGGCGCTTAGAGCGTTACTTTAAGCGTGAATATGGTGTGGCTATCTCGGCTATCTGGCGGCTGGAACTCCAGAAACGGGGTATGCCGCATTTCCACATTGTGTTATTCGCCTACGGGGCTGATTTGTACCTGAAGTGGAAAGTTGTATCGGACTATTGGGGCGAAACGGTCGGGTTAGCGTTTAATGGGTATCCGCCGCGCGTGGATGTGCAAGTGGTGCGGAGTTTTGAGCGCTTGGCGTTTTATGTGTCAAAGTATGTGGCTAAGCTGGATGACGCGCTTAGCTTGTCAAAAGCGTCATATTCGGACGGATTTTCGGACGGATTGGGGCGCTGGTGGGGCGTGTATCGGCGGGCGCGGCTGCCGTATGCGCGGCGCTATGTCCTGTCTGTGCCCTACCCCGTCTGGTTGGATGCGCGGCGGCTCGTGAAACGGCTGACTGCGGCTCGGGCGGGGCGGCGGCAATATCGTCGGGGCGTGCCGCAAGGGTGCACCTATTATTCACGCGATGCCTTGAGCTTCGTGCGCTTTGCCTTGCACTATGGTTACCGTCGGTCAAAGTGCTGTTTGTATCGTGTGGTGTGGTCAATGGGACATTAACCCCTTAAATGTGACTTCGCATAGTTTTCACGCAAAGCAAAATTTAATGTTTTTCGTCATACTCGGCCTGTTGGTCACTAATGCGTATTAGCCACTTTGAGCGGGCTAGGGCTTTCACTCGCGTTTTATACCCCAAAAATGCGGGTTTCTGGGGTCTGGACAGGGTTCTGGCGATACCTTTTGCCAGAGTACCATCGCAGCTCGAGCCGATCGAAGCGAGCGAGAGACCGATGGTGCGATATAGCAGTGTTACGTCTGGCGCGGGTGGGTTTGGGATTACTTCCAGCTCCCGTTCTTGTTCCGAGCGATGCTGCTTAGCTTATTGGCAATTTTGGTCTTGGTGGCGGCCAATGAGTGGCTTTGCTGGTAGTCGGCGATACTTTCATTCAGTCTAATTAATCTGATTGTAAGCATATGCAAAGCTTTGAGCGCGGGGCGGTAACCTTTGCGCACTTTGCCTGTGCGGTCTAAGGTGCTGGAGACGTAGCTGCGCGGGCTGGCGCCGAGACTGGCGCGGAACTGGGCGGGCGTTAGTCGGTGGGCTTGACAGTGGGTGGCAATGTGGAAGGCGGCAATTTCGCGCGGGCTGATGCTGGGTACTGATTGCCAACGCTCCGTCACGGCGGCGATGATGGGATGCTGGATGATGTCGTTGATATATGCTTCTATGGCATCGGCCTCGTCGGCGTATCGGTCTATGTCGGCGATGAGCTGCTCGATGGCGATACGGGTGATGTCCGAGCAGGGGATGTCTGGGGTCTTGGCCGCCAATTTTATGATGTGGTGGCGTTGCTGGCCGCTGACTGCACCAGCGGGTATGCGCTTCATCTCGGCGGGGCTGATGTAACCTGCACGGGCGGCGTTGATGTAGGTGCTCTTGTGCTGGGCTAATGTCGGCCAGATGCTATGGATGATAGCGTCTAGCTGGTTGAGACTGCGAGTGCGCTGCCTGAGTAGGGTCTCGCGTCGGTTGACATACAAGCGCAAGGTCTGAGTGAGTTCTTCATGCTCAGGCGATATGGGGTAGCTGTTGCGGGGTGGTTCGCCACGCTCTATCCAGAGGGCGGCGAGCGCCAACGTGCGAGCGTCCATTTCATCGGTTTTAGCGCCGCTTACAAGTAGTTCTCTTAGTTTCTTGGTGGCGGTGGTGGGGATTTGCCAGATGTCGGCGTTATGGCCTGTGAGGGTTAAGGCGGTGATGATGGGGCGTAGGTAGTTGTAACCGGTGACCTCCAGAGCGATGATGGCGTCGTCAGGGATATGGTCTATGAGCTGTAACGGCCAATCTTCTCTGAGGGGGATGGTGTGGGTTGGCCATTTGATGGGCGGTTCGGTGGGGTCGGCTTGGCAAATGTCGATTTTACGCTTGCCGATGTCGATGCCGATGGTCACGAGTTTACTCCAGTAGGTAAAATAGGTAAAACGCACATTACGCTGAAGGTGCATGAGCACACGATCCGTTGGTGCATGGGTTCTGGCGAGGTGCAATACAGTAAAAGAGCATCTATTAGCTCGGTATAGTCTCAGCACATTACGCCATTGCTTCTATTTTACCTCAAGCGTATAGTCTAATCATAGTCTATTGTAACAATTTCAATTCAACTCTAAAGAAAATATCTTGGGTTTAATTTACTCAGATGTTAAAATTTCCCAGTTTCACCAGCTAAGATAGGGAAACATATGCAAAAAACAACCAGTTCTTCCCGTCATTATTTCCGCTCAATGTTATATGGTGCTTTAGCCGGCGTTGGATTAGCTTTAGTATTTGCCGCGGGGTTTTTCATCCGCGATTTTTTCACATTTCCATTAGCTGTGCAATCTCAAACCGCCGTAGCGAATGAAGAGGGTTACCCCCTTTTGGACGAAGTGCAATCGTTACTTGACCATCATTATTTGCGAGAACAACCAGACTATATGGTGCGCCAATATGCCGCTATTCGAGGCATTCTAAGTGTATTGGGCGACCGCAACACGTTTTTTATTGAGCCACCAACAGCCCAGAGTGAGTCCGATGTTCTGTCTGGCACTTATGGTGGTATTGGCGTTATCTTACGCCGTACAGAAGATGGAAATATCGTCATGTCTCCTTATCCAGACAGCCCTGCAGAGCAAGCTGGAATTCAAGAAGGTGATGTTCTATTGGCTATTAATGGCGAATCAGTTGATATTACACTGCCGCAAGATGTTCTCGACCAGATGCTGCGTGGCGAGGTGAAAGAGGGTAATGGGGTAGAAATCACCTTTCGACGCCCTTTAACTGAGGAAACAACAACTCTTTTCGTTGAATTTGGGGTTATCAATATCCCATCGGTTCTATGGCGGGTTTTATCGGAAGACAGCCGTATTGGCTATATTCAAATCTTGCGTTTTACAAACCGAACACCTGATGAATTACAAGAAGCCGCCGAAAATCTCTTT